>DATIMX010000198.1:0-2707 GCA_035474935.1 Geodermatophilus sp.
GGGGTCGGCGGGCGCCGGCGGGGATACCCCGTGATCCCCCTGACCCTGGCCGAGGTGGCCGAGGCGGTCGGCGGCCGGCTGACCCGCGGCGACGGCACCGTCACGGGCAAGGTCACCGTCGACTCCCGCGCCGTGGCACCCGGCGACCTGTTCGTCGCCGTGCCGGGGGAGCGGGTCGACGGGCACGACTTCCTCGGTGCCGCCGCGGCCGCCGGTGCGGTCGCCGCGCTGAGCACCCGCCCCGACGACGCGCTGCCCTGCGTGGTCGTCGACGAGCCCGTCGCCGCCCTCGGCCGGCTGGCCGCCGCGGTGCACGCCCGGCTGGCCGCAGGGGGGTTGACCACCCTGGGGATCACCGGTTCCTCGGGCAAGACCAGCACCAAGGACCTGCTCGGCCAGGTGCTGGCCACCGCGGGCCCCACGGTCAGCCCGCCCGGCTCGTACAACAACGACATCGGCCTGCCGCTCACCGTGCTCGACGCCGACGAGGACACCCGCTTCCTGGTGCTGGAGATGGGCTCGCGCGGGCGCGGTCACATCGCCCGCCTGTGCCGGGTGGCCCGCCCCGACGTCGGCGTCGTCCTCAACGTCGGCTCGGCGCACCTGGGCGAGTTCGGCTCGGCCGACGGGATCGCCGTCGCCAAGGGCGAGCTGGTCGAGGCGCTGCCGGCCGAGGGCACCGCCGTCCTCAACGCCGACGACCCGCGGGTGATCGGCATGGCGCCGCGCACCCGGGCCCGGGTCGTGACCACCGGCGTGGGTGGGCGGGACGGCAGCACGGCCGACGTCCGCGCGGAGGACGTCGTCCTCGACGAGGCCGGCCGCGCCGGCTTCACCCTGGTCACCGGCGGTGTCCGCGCGGCGGTGCGGCTGCAGGTCGTCGGCGCCCATCAGGTCGCCAACGCCCTGTCGGCCGCCGGCGCCGCGCTGGCCGCCGGGATGACGCCGGGGGACGTCGCCGCCGCGCTGTCGGCCGCGGTGCCGCGCAGCCGCTGGCGGATGGAGGTCACCCGCCGGGACGACGGCGTGACCGTGGTCAACGACGCCTACAACGCCAACCCCGAGTCGATGCGCGCCGCGCTGGCCGCGCTGGCCGGGCTGCCCGCACGGCGGCGGGTCGCCGTGCTCGGCGCGATGGCCGAGCTCGGCCCGGGCGCCGCCGAGGAGCACGAGCGGCTGGGCCGGGACGCCGTGGCCGCCGGGGTGGACCTGGTCGTGGCCGTCGGCCCCGATGCGGTAGGGATAGCCGACGGGGCGCTCGCCGCGGGTGCTCGCGGGGACTGCGACACGGACAGGGGCGCCGTGCGCGTGCCCGACCGGGCGGCCGCCCGGGAACTGCTGACGGAGGTGCTGGTGCCCGGTGACGTCGTGCTGGTGAAGGCCAGCCGGTCCTACGGGCTCGAGGTGCTCGCGGCCGACCTGCTCGCCGCCGGGGCAGGCGCGTGAGGTCCATCCTCGTCGCGGCCGCGTTCGGGCTGATCATCTCGATCCTGGCCACGCCGGTCGCCGTCCACCTGTTCCGCCGCAAGGGCTTCGGCCAGGAGATCCGCGACGACGGCCCCGAGAGCCACCTGGCGAAGAAGGGCACGCCCACCATGGGCGGCACCGTCATCGTCGGGGCCACGGTCGGCGGCTACCTGATCGCGCACCTGTTCCTGATCGACCAGCCCGGCCGCGGGGTGACCGCCAGCGGCCTGCTGGTGCTGTTCCTCATGGTGGGCCTGGGCACCGTCGGCTTCCTCGACGACTACCTGAAGATCCGCTTCCGGCGCAGCCTCGGGCTGAACAAGACCTCCAAGCTGGTCGGCCAGCTGGTCATCGGCGTGGCCTTCGCCGTCCTGGCGCTGAACTTCCCCGACCCGGCCGGCATCACCCCGGCCTCGGAGTTCGTCTCCTACGTCCGCGACATCGGCCCGCTGTTCCTCGGGTCGATCGGCTTCGTGGTCCTGGCCTACCTGTTCATCGCCGGGTTCTCCAACGCGGTGAACCTGACCGACGGTCTCGACGGGCTCGCCGCCGGCTGCTCGGCGATGGTCTGCGGCGCCTACACGATCATCTCGTTCTGGCAGTTCACCCACGACTGCACCAGCCAGTTGATCGACGGGTGCTACACCGTCCGCGACCCGCTCGACGTCACCCTGGTCGCCGCCGCCGGGCTCGGCGCCTGCCTGGGCTTCCTGTGGTGGAACACCAGCCCGGCCCGGATCTTCATGGGCGACACCGGCTCGCTCGCGCTCGGCGGGCTGCTGGCCGGCCTGGCCGTGGTGACCCGCACCGAGCTGCTGCTCGTCGTGCTCGGCGGGTTGTTCGTCGCGGTCACGCTCTCGGTGGTCATCCAGGTGGCCTTCTTCCGCGCCACCCGCCGCCGGGTGTTCCGGATGGCCCCGCTGCACCACCACTTCGAGCTGGCCGGCTGGACCGAGAACACGGTGATCGTCCGCTTCTGGCTGGTGACCGGGATGTCGGTCGCCTTCGGGCTGGGCCTGTTCTACGCCGACTGGCTGGCCATCGCGGGCCTGTGAAGAAGGACCACCCTTCCCCCCGTGAAGGACCCCCCTGCCCCCCACCGCTCACAGGCTCGCGGCGGGTCCCTGCAGGGGGGCCGTCCCAGGCTCGACGCGGGCCCCTGAAGAGTGGCCGTTCCAGCACCTCACCACCGCGACACGCCCCCACGGTGCGCCGGGAGACCCGGACCAGCGGTCACGAT
>DATIMX010000199.1:0-10441 GCA_035474935.1 Geodermatophilus sp.
GGGCAGTGGGTCGTCGGCTCGCGCTACGACCACACCAAGACCACCGGCGGCCGGGTCGTGGACCGCGAGTTCCTCGACCGCGCCGTCCCGGACCACCCGGTGCTGCTGACCCACGTGGCCGCGCACTGGGGGGTGCTCAACTCCGCCGGGCTGGCGGCCGCCGGGCTCACCGATGACAGCGCGGACCCGCCGGGCGGCGTGCTGGGCCGCAACGCCTCCGGTGAGCTCGACGGCGTGGTGTACGAGCAGGCGCTGTTCGACATCTCCTACCCGTCGCTCGCGCGGGGCCGGACCGTCGTCCCGTCCTCGACGCCGGCCGCCCGGCTGCGCGGACTCGCCCGTGCCCAGCAGCTGTTCCACGCCGCCGGGATCACCTCGATGGTGGACGCGCTGTGCGGGCCCGACGACGTGGCCCTGCTGTCCGAGGCCGCCCGCTCCGGCCTGCTGACCCTGCGCGTGGCGATGCTGGTGGCCTTCCCGCACTACGACCGCATCGCCGCGCTGGGTCTGCACAGCGGCTTCGGGGACGAACGGCTGCGCCTGCTCGGGGTCAAGGCGTTCGTCGACGGCGCCTGCGCCGGCGGGAACTGCCTGGTGGACGAGCCGTTCGAGGGCACCGATGACCACGGCATGCAGACCATGGACGACGCCGACCTCCAGGACCTGGTCGAGCGGGTGGCCGGCGACGGCGTCGTCCTCGCCGTGCACGCCAACGGTGACCGCGCCATCCGCAAGCTGCTCGATGCCCACGAGCGGGCTCGTGCGTCGGGGGCACCGCATCGACGACACCGCATCGAGCACTGCTCGCTGGTCGACGCCGACATCGTCGGCCGCATCCGCGCGCTCGGGCTCGTCGTCGTCCCGTTCGGTTCCTACGCACGGTTCCACGGCGACAAGCTGGTCGGCTACTACGGGCGGGACCGGCTCGAGCGCATGTTCGCCCATCGGACGCTGCTGGACGCCGGCATCCCCGTCGCCGGTTCCAGCGACTACCCGTGCGGGCCGTACGAGCCGCTGGCCGCGATCACCAGTTGCACCGAACGGCGCGCGCTGGACGGGACCGCCATCGGGCTGAGCCAGCGGATCACCGTGCACGAGGCGTTCGGCCTGTACACGAGCGGAGCCGCGTACGCCGCGGGCGAGGAGCGCGTGAAGGGCACCCTGGCTCCGGGCAAGCTCGCGGACTTCGTCGAGCTGGGCCGCGACCCGTTCCAGGTGCCGCCCAGCGAGATCGTCGACATCCCCGTCCGCTCGACGTGGATCGGTGGCCGTCTCGTCCACGCGGTCCGCTGAGGTCGACACCCCCGTCCGTCGACCTGCTGACGGCAGGGCCCGATCGGTGAGGCCATCGCTTCGCTGCCGATCGTCCGGGGACGCCCGCTCCCTCACCGCGCCCTGGCCTCAGCCGCACGTGAACCGTGCAGGTCACCCGCTTCGGCGGCCCCGAGGTCCTCGACGTAGTGGACCTCACCGATCCCGTTCCCGCGGACGGTGAAGTGCTGTCCATGTCTCCACCGCCGGCGTCGACTACGCCGACACCCACCACGCCCTGTCGTGGTGCCCACCTCGGAGGCAGGCGTGGGGACGCCAGCGACCGACGACGTGAGCAACGGGGTGGCTCGGGACCTGCTCCTGCCGCCGCTCTGTTCCCTCGGAAGGCTGTTGCGAAGGCTCCCTACCGAACGACGAAAGGCCCGGACCGCCGGTCCGGGGCCTTCGTGTCGTTGCACGTCAGTCCGGGCGTGTGCGCGACGCGCGGTTCGCAGCGTTCCCCCCGTGATGGACCGTCATCCCGCGGGCCGGTTCCATGAGGTGCTGGACGAACCAGTCCCGCGCCGCCCCGGAGGACACCTCGAAACCGGCGCCTGTGTAGGCGTCGAAGTGCCCGCCATCGACCATGACCAGCTTCTTGGGCGCCACTGCCACCTCGTACGCCCGCAGGGATAGCCCGCCGTCGACGAGTCGGTCACCCGGGGCCACCACCATCAGGAGCGGCGTGGGTGAGATCTTCGGGATGTAGTCGACCGGCTCATAGCCGCGGAAGTACTCGAGCGAGCGGAGGGTGACCTCGTTGCGCCAGCTCGGGGCACGCTTCTCGGCCGTGGCGGTGAACCACTTGTAGGAGTCGTGCGTCGGGAGGGCCGAAGGGGCCAGTGGGTCGTCGTCCACCACCGGGACCATCGCCGGTGGCTCCCCACGGAGACGGGCGAGCCGGTCGGCCGCGAACATCTCCTCCGTGGAAGACCACTGGTCGATGCGGATGAGCTGGGTGAACGACAGCGAGCCGGTGACCAGGGGTACCTGACCGACGATCGCCTTGACACGTCGGTCGATGGCCGCGGTCACGTAGGCGTTGGCCGCCCCGTAGCTCGAGCCCCACAATCCGATCCGCGCCGGGTCGACGTCGTCCCGGCTCTGCGCACACGTGATCGCGTGCGACACGAACCGGATCTGCTGCCAGGGGTCGATCTCCTGCCGAGGAGTGCCCGGCAGCGGATCGCTGGCCCCGAATCCCGGGTGGTCGTACACGAAGCAGGCCAGACCGGCGGCAGCGAACACCTCGGCGTAGTCATCTAGGTGCATCTCCTTGACCGCCGAGAAGCCGTGCTGCAGCACCACGGTGGGATACGGAGGGCTGCCGGTGTCCGGTGTGTAGAACCAACCGCGAATCGTGGCGCCCTCGACCGCGTACTCCAGATCGGCACGGACTGGCATGTCGGCTCCCCTTGGCGGGTGGGCACGGCCCCAGAGGCCGCGGCCTCTCGCCCGATCCCAGGTACCGGCGGTGCCGGTGTCAAGGCGTCACACCACCTCCCCCCGCCCTCGGGCTGGGCCGACCCCTCACCCTGCGGAGGACTGGATGGGCCCGGCTGGATCTGCCGTCGGCCGACGAGTACGCCCCCACGCCCAGGGCATCTCCCCCACCCCATAGGGCCGTACCGGGTGCTTTTCCGCACCGGCCTCCACTGCACGGCTGCTCGTGGGCGTCACTGGTGACCGTGAGCCCATCGGGCTCCTGTGACCGGTCGAGCCCGATGGCCGACGGTGACGGGCAGGAGCGGTCCACCGGGGCAGATGGTCGTGCCGCTGGCACCCCATGCACCCCGGGCTGTGCGAGGAGGGGACCAGTGGCGCCCTCGGGGGCCCAGTGACGCAGCCGTGACGCAGCGCACGTCATCCTTCGAAGCCTGGTGGAGCCCGGTCTCACCCGGCGGAACGACCTCGCGGGGCTGAACCTGGCCAGGGTGCCGGCCGTGTTCATCGAGTGCGCCAACATGCGCGATCCCCAGGACGCGTCCGCCGTTACGGACCCGGCGTGGCGTCAGCGCGCGGCTCAGGGCATCGCCGATGGTGTGCTCAGGTTCCTGGCCTCGCGCTGACGCGCATCGTCGTCGTCGCCGGATGTCATCTGCCAGGTCCAGGCGCGGCCCCTGCCGGCCACGTCCTAGCCTCGGCTGCATGCGAGCCGTGCAGATCACCCGCTTCGGCGGCCCCGAGGTCCTCGACGTCGTCGACCTGCCCGACCCCACGCCGGGCGAGGGTCAGCAGCTCTTCGACGTCTCCACCGCCGGCGTCAACTACGCCGACACGCACCAGATCGAGAACAGCTACCTCGCCGCCCAGCAGCTGCCGCTGGTCCCGGGCGCCGAGTTCGTGGGGACGCCGGCCGGCGGCGGCCCGCGGGTGGTCGGCCTGCTCGACGGCGGCGGCTACGCGGAGAAGGTCGCCGCGCACCCGCGGCTGACCTGGCAGGTGCCCGACGGCGTGACCGACGAGCAGGCGCTGGCCGTCGTCCTGCAGGGCAGCACCGCCTACCACCTGCTGCGCACCAGCGCCCACCTGGCCGCCGGGGAGACCGTCGTCGTCATCGCCGGCGCCGGCGGCGTCGGGTCGCTGGCCGTGCAGCTGGCCCGCCGCTGGGGCGCCGGCCGGGTGATCGCCACCGCGTCCAGCCCGGAGAAGCGGGCGCTCACCGAGGAGCTCGGCGCCGACGCCTCCGTGGACCCGGCCCTGGCCGACGACGACCCCAAGTCCTTCACCGCCGCGCTGCGCGAGGCCAACGGCGGCCGCCCGGTCGACGTCGTCCTGGAGATGACCGGTGGCAACGTCTTCGCCGGCTCGCTGTCCGCGCTGGCCCCCTTCGGCCGGGTCGTCACCTACGGGATGGCCGCCCGCCAGGAGACCGCCGCCGTTCCGCCGGGGATGCTGCTGCAGAAGAGCCGCGCGGTCATCGGCTTCTGGCTGGCGCACTGCATGGTGCG
Source organism: Geodermatophilus sp. (assembly GCA_035474935.1). GTDB lineage: Bacteria > Actinomycetota > Actinomycetes > Mycobacteriales > Geodermatophilaceae > Geodermatophilus. The sequence goes on from DATIMX010000199.1 coordinate 4,263, forward strand.
GCCCGCGATGCTGGACGACGCCATGGCCGAGCTGCTGCCCCTGGTGGCCGACGGCGCGCTGCACCCGGTGATCGGCGGCCGCTACCCGCTGTCCGCCGTCCGCGAGGCGCACCAGGACCTGCTCGCCCGCCGCACCACCGGCAAGCTCGTCCTCGACCCCTCCCGCTGAGGAAGGACCCTCTGCTCGGCCCTCCTGCAGGGACCCGCCGCGAGCTCGCGAGTGGCGGGGGGGAGGAGGGTCCTTCCTCTACAGCAGGCGGTTGGTCCAGAGCAGGCTGAGGACGACGCCGAGCAGCGCGAACAGCACCCCGCCGCGGACGAACCAGTAGCTCACGTCGCGCGGCTCGGTCGTGTAGCCGATCTGGCTGCCGAGGTCCTGGTAGACCTGCTCGAGCTCGGCGGCGCTGGCCGCCTCGCTGTAGCTGCCGCCGGTCTGGTCGGCGATGTCCTCGAGCGTCGCGCGGTCCACCGGCACCGGGACCCGCTCGCCGTCGAGGTCGAGGGTGCCGTAGTCGGTGCCGAACGCGATGGTCGAGACGGGGATGCCGGCATCCAGCGCGGCGTCGACGGCCTGCGTGTCGGGGCGGCCCACGGTGTTGTAGCCGTCCGAGAGCAGCACGACCCGCGCCGGCGGTACCTCCTCGCCGTCGGCGTCCAGCGACGACTGGAAGTTCTCGATCGCGGTCAGCGAGGTGAACACCGCCTCGCCGATAGCGGTCGACTCGGCCAGCTCCAGGTTGTCGATCGCGGTGCGCACCTGACCGCGGTCGGTCGTCGGGGTCACCACCGTGGTCGCGGTGCCGGCGAAGGACACCAGGCCGAGGTTGATCCGCTCGGGCAGCACGTCGACGAACTGCTTGGCCGCCACCTGCATCGCCTGGAAGCGGCTGGGCTCGATGTCGGTCGCCTGCATCGACAGCGAGACGTCGACGGCCATGACCACCGTCGCCCGCTCCCGCGGCACCCGCACCTCGGTGCTGGGCACCGCCAGGGACACGATCAGCGCGGCCAGCCCGAGCGCGACCAGGCCGAAGGCCAGGTGCCGCCGCCAGCCGGGGCGCTTGGGCACCAGCGTGCCCAGCAGCGCGACGTTGGTGAACCGGGCGGCGTAGGCCTTGCGCCGCAGCTGCAGCACCACGTACAGCGCCACCAGCGCGACGACGGCCAGCAGGCCGAGCAGCCACCACGGGGCCTGGAAGCTCATCGGGAGGGTCCTCCGCTGCCGGCGCGCCGGCGGTCGCCAGGTGTCGTCGGGAACGTCATCGGGACGCGCCTCCGGAGCCCGCCCGTCGCCGGTCCGCGACGAACCGGACGACGTCCATCAGCCAGTCCCGGTCCGTGCGCAGTTGCAGGTGCCCGGCGCCGGCGCGGCGCAGTGCCGCGGCGATGGCCCGCCGCTGGGCTGCGGCGCCCTCGGCGAACCGGGCCCGGAACCCGGCGTCGCCCGTGGGCACCTCCAGGGTCTGGCCGGTCTCCGGGTCGACGACGGTGAGCAGTCCGACGTCGGGCAGCTCGAGTTCCCGCGGGTCGACCACCTCGATGGCCAGCAGCTCGTGCCGGGCCCTCAGCCCACGCAGCGGGCGCTCCCAGTCGGGCGCGCCCTGGGCGTCGGAGCCCAGGAAGTCCGAGACGACGACCACCAGGCCGCGGCGGCGCGGCGGTCGGCGCAGCGACTCCAGCGCGGCGGCGAGGTCGCCCCGGCGCCCGCCGGCGGCCCGCGGCGTCGCGACGACGGCGCGCAGCAGCCGGTCGGCGGCCAAGCGTCCGGCGGTGGCCGGGTAGCGGTCGACCCGCTCGCCGGTGGTGACGACGGCGCCCAGCCGGTTGCCGCCGCGGACGGTGAGGTGGCTGACCGCGGCCAGCCCGGCGATGGCCAGGTCCCGCTTGGTGCAGTTGGCGGTGCCGAAGTCGAGGCTGGCCGAGAGGTCGACCACCGCCCAGGTCTCCAGCTCGCGGTCGGCGATCGTCTCCCGGATGTGCGGCACCTGCGTGCGCGCGGTCACCGGCCAGTCCATCCGCCGGACGTCGTCCCCCGGGTGGTAGGTGCGCGAGTCGCCGGCCTCGGTGCCCGAGCCGGGCACCAGGCCGAGGTGGTCGCCCTGCAACAGCCCGTCGAGCCGGCGCCGGACGGTCAGCTCCAGTCGCTGCAGCAGGACGTCGGACGGGCCCTCGCCGAAGTGCGGCGGCGCCCCGCCGGACCCGGGCGTGTGGGCGTCGTCTCCCGCCCTCGGGTCGATGCCGGAACCCGGGGTGGGCGGAGGACCGGCCTGCTCCGGGGCCTGTTCCGGAGTCGTGGCGCCGCCGGACCGGCGACGCAGGATCACGCCGGCGAGGACCCGCGCTCGGCGCCGTTGGCAGACGGGTCCGGCCGGCCCTGCAACGCCGGGCCGGGCTGACCCGCGGCCGACTGGCCCGGAGCACCGAAGGGCCCGGTCGGCGGCACGGGACCGGGCTGCCCGGGGCCGTTGTAGGGCTGCCCCGGCTGGCCGTACTGCGGTGCGGGCGGGCCGAACTGGGGCGCGCCGAACGGCGGCGCGGTCGGCACCGAGGGGCCGCCGGGGGTGCCGGGGCCGAAGCCGCCGGAGCGCTGGCGCGGGGCCACCTGCGGCAGCGGCACGGTCTGCAGGATCCGCTTGACCACGTGGTCGGCGGGCACGCCGTCGGCCAGCGCGTCGTAGGAGAGCACCAGCCGGTGGCGCAGCACGTCGACGGTGACGTCGAGGACGTCCTGCGGCAGCACGTAGTCGCGGCCGCGGACCAGCGCCAGGGCACGGCTGGCGGCGATGAGCCCGAGCGAGGCGCGGGGGCTGGCGCCGTAGGAGACCCACTGCGCGACGTCCTCCATGCCGTGCTCGCGCGGCGCGCGGGTGGCGACCACCAGCCGGACGACGTAGTCGACCAGGGCGTGGTGCACGAACACCTGCGAGGCGGTGCGCTGCATGCGGACGAGGTCCTCCGGGCCGAGGACGGTCTCGGGCACCGGCGGGGTCGAGCCCATCCGGTAGATGATCTCGCGCTCCTCCTCCGGGCTCGGGTAGTCGACGAGCACCTTCATGAGGAAGCGGTCGCGCTGGGCCTCGGGCAGCGGGTAGACGCCCTCGGACTCGATCGGGTTCTGGGTGGCCAGCACGAGGAACGGGTCGGGCAGCGGGTGGGTGACCCCGCCGATCGACACCTGGCGCTCGGCCATCACCTCCAGCAGCGCCGACTGCACCTTGGCCGGCGCGCGGTTGATCTCGTCGGTGAGCACGAAGTTGGCGAACACCGGACCCAGCTCGGTGTCGAAGGCGTCCTGCCCGGCCTTGTAGATGCGGGTGCCGATGATGTCGGCGGGCACGAGGTCGGGGGTGAACTGCAGGCGGGCGAAGCGACCACCGACGACGGTGGCCAGCGTCTCGACGGCGAGGGTCTTGGCCACCCCGGGGACGCCCTCGAGCAGCACGTGGCCCCGGGCCAGCAGGGAGACGAGCATCCGCTCGACCAGCCGGTCCTGACCGACGATCACCCGCTTGATCTCGAACAGCACCCGCTCCAGGCGGGCGGCATCGACCGACGGCGGGACCAGCTGCCCGGCGGACTGGTCGAGCGAGGTGCTGGCGGCGCTGCTCACGGAACTCCCTGGTCGAGCCGGTCCACGGCCCCGGCGTCCGACAGGACGCCATGGGGCCGACGACGGACGGCGTGCCCGTCCCCGCCAGTGTCCTACACGTTCCTGGGCGCCAGCTGGCCGCGCACGCGGGCGAGCCGACCGGACACCCACGGTGAACGACGCCCGGGGAGCACGGGTCGCGTGCACACACCTGCCCGCAGCCTCCGCCGACTGCTAGCCTCGGTCCTGCGTCGGGCAGCTCCCCCCGTGGCTGCCCGACGCCCCATCTCCAGGCCCAGACCGCGCTAAGCCGTCGGCCGGACCGCGCCGTAGTAGTCGCTGCCGAACCACATGCTCGAGATGCGCACGACGTCCCCGCTCTGCGGCGCCTGGACGACCTGACCGCCGCCGATGTAGAGCGCCACGTGGTAGATCGACGTGTAGTCGGCGGTCTCGCCCCAGAACACCAGGTCGCCGGGCTGCAGGTCGTCGGCGGCCACCGTCCGGTCGCGGAAGCGCCAGTACTGCTCGCGGCTGGTACCGCCGATCCGGACGCCGGCCTGCGCGTAGGCGTACTCGGTCAGGCCCGAGCAGTCGAACCCGAAGACGCCGGTGTCCGGCGGGATGCCCCACGTCGGGCCGTGGGCGTTGCCGCCGCCCCAGCTGTAGGGCAGCCCGCGCTGGCTCTTCGCCGCCGCGATCGCCCGCTGCACCACCGACCCGGTGGGCTCGCCGGCCGTGGTGCCCGTGCCGGTCGGCGAGCCACCGCCGGAGGACCACGAGGACGACGAGGACGAGCCGGAGGACGACCCGGAGGACGGCGTGCTCCGCGTCGGGGACCCCGCCGACGAGGACACCGATGGCGTGCTCGGCGCCGGCGGGCGCGCCTGCGCCGCGGCGGTCGCGGCCTCGGCTGCAGCTGTCGCGGCCGCCGCACCCTGGGCGCCGTAGAGGAGCTCCTGGGCCTCGGCCAGCTCGGCCTCCAGCACCTGGCGCCGGTCGGCGAGCTCGGCGGCCTGGGCGCGCGCCGAGACCTCCTGCTCCTGGGCGCTGACCAGGGCCCCGGCCGCGGCGTCCTCGGCCTCGTCGGCCGCCCGCACCGCGGCCTGCGCCGCGTCGTCCGCTGCGGCGGCCTCCTGCTCCAGGACGGTCAGCTCGGCGACGACGTCGACCCGGTGGCCGCCGGCGGCCTCGAGCAGCGCCGCCCGCTCCACCAGCTGGGCCGGCCCCTCGGCGGTGACCAGCGCGGCCGCACCCGGGTTGGTGCTGCCCTGCATGTAGCTCGACCGCGCGAAGGCGACCACCTGGTCCCGGCCGCGGCCCAGTTCGGCAGCAGCCCGCTCGGCAGCAGCGGCGGCGGCGTCCGCCGCGACGCGCGCCTCCTCCTGCGCGGCCTGCCGGACCTCGTACTCCTGCAGCGCGATCTGCGCGCCCCGCCGGGCGGCGTCCACCCGCTCCTGGGCCTGCGCGAGCTGCGCGCTGATCGCGCCGACGCGGACGGCCGCGGCGTCGCGCTCGGTCTGCGCGGCGGCCACCTCGTCGTCCCCGGGGGCGGCCACGGCCGTCCCCGGGACCAGGCCGGCCAGGACCAGGGCGGTGACCGCCGTCCCGGCTCCGCGCACCAGCCACCCGGAGCGCCTCGGATGGCTCTCCCGTTCGTCCGTCCTGCCCACGTCCGACCTTCCTCACGACCTCGTCGACCGGCACCCGGAGGCGCACTCCGGTGCCGGAACGACAAGATCGAGGAAGGGGTTGAACGGGCACTCCCCACATGGGGGGAGGCCGCCGCCGGAAATGGGGTGTCAGACGCGGCCCCGTTGCGGCCCCACCTCGAGCTCGCTGTAGGTGAGGGGGACGGGGTCCTTGTTCAGTTCACCTGGCGGTCGGAGTCCGACCAGAAGGCCTCCCGCAGCTTGAACTTCTGGATCTTGCCGGTCGCGGTGCGGGCCAGCTCGTCGCGGAACTCCACCCGCTTGGGGATCTTGTACCCGGCGATGCGGCCCCGGCAGTGGGCGACGATCTCCTCGGCGGTGACCTGCTGGCCCTCGGCGACGACCACCACGGCGGTCACCATCTCGCCCCACTTCTCGTCCGGGACGCCGATGACCGCGACCTCCGCGACCGCCGGGTGGCTGAAGACGACGTCCTCGACCTCGATCGACGAGACGTTCTCCCCGCCGGTGATGATCACGTCCTTCTTGCGGTCGGAGATGGTGAGGTAGCCACCGTCGTCGATGCTGCCGCCGTCGCCGGTGTGGAACCAGCCGCCCTCGAGCGCCTCGCCCGTGGCATCCGGGTTGCTCCAGTAGCCGGCCAGCACCGTGTTGCTCTGCACCAGCACCTCGCCGGACTCGCTGGTCGCCAGCCGGGTGCCGAGCGCCGGGACGCCGGCGCGGGACAGCTTCCGGGCCCGCTCCTCCGGCTCGAGGGCGTCGTACTCCTCACGCGGCCGGTTGACGGTGACCAGCGGGGCGGTCTCGGTGAGGCCGTAGATCTGGTTGAACTCCCAGCCCAGCTCCTCCTCGATGCGGGCGATCGTCCGCGACGGCGGCGGCGCGCCGGCGACCACGATGCGCACCCGGTCGCGTCC
>DATIMX010000200.1:0-4244 GCA_035474935.1 Geodermatophilus sp.
GAACGGCCCTGCTGCAGGGACCCGCGCCGAGCGTGCGAGGCGTGGGGGGCAGCGGGGTCCTTTCTCACACCCGGGAGCGCTCGACCAGCGCCGTCGTGGAGTGGCCGTCCAGGTAGGGCAGGACGACGGCCTGGCCGCCCCAGGTCCGCAGCACCGCGGCCTCCGGGAGGTCGGCGCCGGCGTAGTCCCCGCCCTTGGCCCAGACGTCCGGACGCAGCCGGTCGAGCACCTCGGCCGGGGTGTCCTCGTCGAAGGCGACGACGGCGTCCACGAACTCCAGCGCCTCCAGCACGCGGGCCCGGTCGGTAGCGGTGACCAGCGGGCGGGACGGCCCCTTGAGCCGGCGGACCGAGGCGTCGGAGTTGATGCAGACGACCAGGCAGTCGCCCAGCCCGCGGGCGGCCCGCAGCGTCGCGACGTGGCCGGGGTGCAGCAGGTCGAAGCAGCCGCCGGTGGCGACCACCGTCCCGCCCGCCGCCCGGACCCGGGCGATGACGCCGTCGGCCCCGGGCTCGGCGACGACGTCCGGCTCGGCGGCCGCCTCGACGTCCCAGGCCGACGCCCCGCCGCGGGCCACGAACGCCCCGGCGGAGGCGACCGCGGCCGCCACCGCCTCGCCGGTCACCGCGCCGTCGGCCAGCGCGAGCGCGGCCGCGGCGGCGAACGAGTCGCCGGCGCCGCACGGGTCGCCGCCGGTCACCGGCGTCGCGGGCACGACCATCGGCGCGCCCTCGCCGTAGGAGAGCAGCGCGCCGCGGGCGCCGAGGGTCACGGCCACCGCGCCGACGCCCCAGTGCCAGATCAGCGCCTCGGCCCGCGCCCCGACCGCGGCCAGCCCGTCGCCCTCGGCGGCCATCCCGGCCAACGAGGCCACGCGGGCGGCCTCGGCGCCGTTGGGCGTGACCAGCCGGGTGTGCGGGACGGGGTCCGCGCCGCGCGGGTGCGGGTCCCAGACGATCGGCCCGCCGGCCTCGGCCAGCACCGCCCGGACGGCGGGGTCGGCCGTCGTCCCCCGGCCGTAGTCGGCGACCAGCACCGCGGCGGCCCCCCGGACGACCCGGGCCGCCTCCACGGGCAGCTCGCCCAGCCCGGCAACCGGGGCGCCGCTGTCGATGCGCGCCACCGAGTGGTCGCCCACCCGCACGCGGCGCTTCACCGCCGTCCCGCCGGTCGCCGGGATCTCGACGAGCCGCACCCGGCCGGCCAGCAGCGCCCGCAGCCGGTCGGCGTCCTCGTCGTCGGCCATGGGGGTGACCAGCACGACCTCCCTGCGGGTGCCCCGGGCCGCGACCACCGCGGCCAGGGCCGCACCGCCGGGGCGCTCGCGGGTCTCGACGTCCTCGACGACCGGCACCGGCGCGTCGGGGGTGAGCCGCGAGGCCGTCCCGACCAGGTCGACGTCGAGCAGCGCGTCGCCGACGACGACGAGCGGCTTCACTGCGCGACCCCGAGCCGGGTCTCCGGCACGCGGGCGGGCTCGGCGAGCACCGCCGCGTCGAAGGCGGCGCACACCAGGTGCAGCGCGACCAGGTGGCACTCCTGGACGGTCGCCGTCCACGGGGAGTCGATGCAGACGGCGTCATCGGCGACCGCGGCCAGCGGGTTGGGCGCCGGTCCGGTCATCGCCAGCACGGTGATGCCGCACTCGCGGGCCCGGCGGGCGGCGGCGACGGCGTTGGGGCTGCGGCCGGAGGTCGACAGCAGCACCAGCACGTCGCCGGCCCGGCCGTGCGCCTCGACCTGCCGGGCGAACAGCTCGTCGGCCGGGTAGTCGTTGGCGATCGCGGTGAGCGAGGAGGTCTCGGCGGTCAGGCAGATCGCGGAGAACGGCGGCCGGTCGGCCCGGTAGCGGCCGACCAGCTCGGCGGTCAGGTGCTGCGCCTGCGCGGCGCTGCCGCCGTTGCCCGCCGCGAGCAGCCGGCCGCGGTGCTCGCCGCACAGCACGTCGGCGAGCAGCCGCCCCCAGCGGTCCAGGGTGTCGAGCTGGCCGTCCAGCGACCGCAGCGCGGTGGTCAGCGAGGCGACGTGGTCGGCGCCGGTCAGGTGGGTGCAGGTGTCCGGCGAGACGACCTCGCTGGCGGAGTGCGGGGCCTCGGACAGCGGGTTCATCGGGCGACCTCCACGGGGCTCTTGTCGCTGCCATCGGTGCGTACGGGGCCGTCCAGGACCTGCCGGTAGACGGTGTCGGTGTCGGCGACCACGCGGGCCCACCGGTAGCGGTTGCGGACGCGCCGCACCCCGGCCGCGCCGTAGGCGGCACGCCGGGCGTCGTCGGCCAGCAGCGCGGCGAGCACCGCGCCGAGCCGGGCCGGGTCCCTGGCCGGGACCAGGTCGCCGGTGACCCCGTCGGCGACGGAGTCCTGCAGCCCGCCGACCGCGGTGGCGACCACCGGGCGGCCACAGGCCATGGCCTCCAGCGGGGTGATGCCGAAGGGCTCGTACCAGGGCACGGCCAGCACGACGTCGGCCGAGCGGATCCACGCCGGGACGTCGGCGCGCGCCACGGCACCGGTGAACACCAGCCGGTCGGCGACGCCCAGCGAGGCCGCGACCGCCCGCAGCCGGCGCACCTCCGCGTCGCCGTCCAGCTCCGCGGCCGGCGGTCCGCCGACGACGACGAGCTCGGCGTCGGGGACGGCGACCAGGGCCCGGACGGCGTCCTCCTGCCCCTTGCGCTCGACCAGCCGCCCCAGGACCAGCAGCCGCTTCCGCTCATAGCGCGGGGCGACCGGGTCGTGGGGAGAGGAGGGCGTGCGCGGAGCAACCCGGCCGCGGGGTGTGAACAGAGTCGTGTCCACCCCGCAGGGCACGACCGAGACCCGGTCGCTGTCGAGGCCCAGCCGGCGCAGCTCGAAGACCTCGTCGGAGCAGGTGGCGACGACGTGGCTGACGGTCCGGCACAGCGACCGCTCCAGCTCGATGCGCTGCGGCGGCGAGGTGTCGGCCGCACCCTGGTGGCGGCGCTTGACCGAGCCGAGGGCGTGGAACGTCTGCACGACCGGCACGGCGCCCGCGGCGGCGACCGAGGCCAGCCCGCTCATCCAGAAGTGCGCGTGCACCAGGTCCGGCGGCCGCTGCGCCCACTCCCGGCGCAGTCCCGCGGCGAACTCGGGCATGTGCCGCAGCAGGTCGTCCTTGGGCAGCACCGCGGCCGGCCCGGCGGTCACGTGCGCCACGTCGTAGCCGTCGGCCGTGGTGACGCGGTCGGGTTGGTCGGGGTCCTCCCGCCGGGTGTGCACGGTCACCGCGTGCCCGCGGCGGGCCAGGCCCGCGGCGAGCGCCGCGACGTGCACGTTCTGCCCGCCGGCGTCCACGCCGCCGATCGCGGCGAGCGGGCTGGCGTGTTCGCTGACCAGGTCGATCCTCACCGGGTCACCTCCTCGAGCAGCGCATCCCAATCGGAGAGGAACCGGGGAAGGCCGTACCGCTCCAGCGCGGCGGCGCGTGCCGCCTTGCCGGCCAGTCGGGCGGCGTCCTCGTCGTGCAGGTAGGTGCGGACGGCGTCCCACAGGACGCCGGGACGGGTGGAGAGCACGCCGGCGTCGGCCGGCACCGCCTCCACCACCTCCGTGGTGGCCAGGGCGACCACCGGCAGGCCCAGGTGCATCGCCTCGAGCAGCGAGAGCCCCAGGGAGGTCCACCGGACCGGGTGCACGTAGACCCGGCGGCGGGCCAGCTCGGCGTGCATCGCGGCCTGCGGCGGGTCGTCGTACAGCGCGACGCGGTCGGGGTCGAGGCCGTAGCGCCGGTGCAGGCCCGTGAGCCCCATGCCGAAGACGTCGACCGGCGCCACCGCGGCCAGCCCGGGCAGCAGGTCGGCGCCCACGGTCCGGCCGCGGCGCACCGGCTCGTTGGTGACGACGGCGGCCCGCGCCAGCTCGCCGGTCCAGCGCTCGCCGGGGTCGACGATGCCGTGCTCGATGACCGTCGTCGGCGCCCGGCCGTTGTCGTAGAAGAGCTGGTTGAAGTGCGTGACGTGCGCGATCGGGATGTCGTCGCGGTCGGCCAGCGGGTGCCTGGTGTGCGGGACCGGCCCGTCCCCCGGCTCCAGGCCCGGCGCGTTGTGCTCGAGGAAGACGGCGGGCAGGTCGCGGCCCGGCTCGCGGCCCAGCCACTCCCGGACCAGCTCCAGGTCGCGGGTGCGCTGCAGCACGACGACGTCGACGTCCTCGTCGCGCAGCTGCTCGGGGGTCACCTCGCGGGCCGACGCCGGCCACTCCCAGGTGCGCGCCCGGCCGAGGCCG
>DATIMX010000201.1:0-9522 GCA_035474935.1 Geodermatophilus sp.
CGCGGCGAACCGGACGTCGAGGTCCAGTGCCGGGACGTGCACCACCTGATCGGTCAGCGAGCGCAGCCGCATCTCGATCCACTCGTGCTCGGCGTCCCACACGGCGACGTGCTCGAAGGCAGCGGGGTCGAAGTCGGCGCCCAGCTCGCGGTCCAGGACTCGCAGCACGTTGCGGTTGAACTCCGCGGTGACCCCCGCGGCGTCGTCGTAGGCCCGCACCAGGCGGACCGGGTCCTTGACCAGGTCGGTGCCGAGCAGGAAGGAGTCCCCGGGCTGCAGCGTGCCGGCCAGGTCGTCGAGGAACGCCGCCCGCGCCTCCGGCTCCAGGTTGCCGATGGTCGAGCCGAGGAAGGCCACCAGCCGGCGTCCCGACCGCGGCAGCTCGCGCAGGTGGCGGGTGAAGTCGCCGACGACCGCCGCCACCTCCACGCCGGGGTACTCGGCGGTGATCGCCGCCCCGGCCGCCTGCAGCACCGACGGGTCGACGTCGCAGGGCACGAACCGGCGCAGCGTGCCCGCGTCGCGCAGCGCGTCCAGCAGCAGCCGGGTCTTCTCCGACGTCCCGCTGCCGAGCTCCACCAGGACGTCGGCGCCCGACGCGGCGGCGATCTCGGGCGCGTGCGCGGCGAGCACGGCCCGCTCGGCGCGGGTCGGGTAGTACTCCGGCAGCCGGGTGATCTCGTCGAACAGCTCGCTGCCCCGCTCGTCGTAGAACCACCGCGGCGGCAGCGTCTTCGGCGTGGCGGTCAGGCCGGCGCGGGCGTCGGCGCGCAGCGCGTCCGCGGCGTCCTCGGGGGCGAGGTGGTTGGTGAGCGAGATCGACACGGTGCTCCAGTGCTCGTCAGGTCAGGTCAGGTCAGGTCAGGGAGGTGGTGGTCAGGCCGTCGGGGGTGACCTCGACCAGCGACCGGTCGGGGACGTCGGTCCACCGCGGGTCGTCGTCCCACGGCTCGCTGGCCAGCGCGGTGCCGTCGGCGGTGACCAGGGCCGACAGCGTGTCGCCCCAGGTGGTGGCCAGCAGGCGGGTGCCGTCGGCGGCGAGCAGGTTCAGCCGGGCGCCGGGGTCCGCGGCACCCACCTCGCGCACCGTGTCGGCCAGGGCGTCGAGGCCCCGGTCGAACACCAGCGCGGCCAGCAGCGCGCTGTCGACGGTCGACTCGGCGTCCCGCACCGGCGGCAGCACCGCGCGGTCCACCCGGCCGTTGTGCGACAGCAGCCACCGCCCGTCGGTGAACGGCGCCGCCGCGCTCTCCTCCAGCGGCATCCCGACGGTGGCCGAGCGGACGGCGGCCACCACGCACCCGGAGGAGAGCACCGGCGCGACCGACGCGAACGACGGGTCACCCCACAGCGGCCGGGCCGAGCGCCAGCGGGCCGGCTGTGCCCGGCCGGGGGCGAAGAAGCCCACGCCCCAGCCGTCGGCGTTGACCGTGCCGTACCGCTGGCGGCGCGGCGCCCAGGACTGCACGAGCAGCGAGGACGGCGGCTCGAGCACCAGCTCGGCCAGCGTCCGCGGCCGGCCGAGCCAGGCGAGGTGACGGCACACGGGTCAGGCGTCCCAGGCCAGCCGGAAGCCGCTGAAGACCTGCCGGCGGATCGGGTGGTCCCAGTTGCGGAAGCCGGGCCGCAGGATCGACGCGCCGACCGCCCACGACCCGCCGCGCAGCACCTTGTAGTCGCCGCCGAAGAACGGTGCGGAGTAGTCGGCGTAGAGCATCGGCCGGAAGCCGGGCCACGGGGTGAAGTCCGAGGAGGTCCACTCCCAGACGTCGCCCATCAGCTGCTCGGCTCCGTAGGCGGAGGCCCCGGCGGGGTAGGCGCCCACCGGGGCCGGGCGCAGCGCGTCGCCGCCGAGGTTGGCCAGGGCGGACGACGGCTCGGCCGACCCCCACGGGAAGCGGCGGCGCCGCTGCGTGGCGGGGTCCCAGACGGCGGCCTTCTCCCACTCCACCTCGGTGGGCAGCCGCGCGCCGGCGGGGGCCGCGCCGGTCGCCCCGGCCCAGGCCGCGTACGCCTCGGCCTCGAAGTACGTGACGTGCTGGACCGGCTCGTCGGCGGGGAGGGCCTCCACGACGCCGAAGCAGGTGCGGGTGCCGTCGGCGCCCCAGAACTGCGGGCGCGCCAGCCCGGCCTCGACCCGGTGCGCCCAGCCGCGCTCGGACCACCAGTGCCGGTCGTCGTAGCCGCCGTCGGCGACGAAGGCGGCGTACTCGGCGTTGGTCACCGGGACCCGGCCGATGCGGAACGACGGGACGTCGACCCGGTGCGCCGGCCGCTCGTTGTCCAGGGAGAACGGCTCGTCAGCGGCGTCCACGCCCAGCACGAACTCCCCGCCGGGCACGAGCACCGACGTGCCGGCCACGCCGGGCCGGCCGGGGGGCAGCGGCGTCCCGGCCCCGAGCAGCGGCGGTCCGGAGCGCAGGTTGAGCGCCTGCAGCATCGTCTCGTCGTGCTGCTGCTCGTGGCTGACGACCATCGCGAAGTCGAACGGGTCGCCGTCGTCGTCCCGGCCGAGCCGCCCCAGCCGGTCGAGCACCCGGCCGCGCACCTCGCCGCAGAAGGACCGCGCCTCCACCGGCGGCAGCAGCGGCAGCCGGGAGCGGACGGCGCGCGGGTGGGTGAACGCGTCGTAGAGGGCCTCGACGTCGGCGGGCAGCAGCCCCTCGCGCCGGGCGTCGCCGCGGCGGAGCAGCCAGAGGTCCTCCTGCTGGCCGATGTGCGCGAGGTCCCAGACCAGCGGGCTGAGCAGCGGGGTGTGCTGGCGCAGCAGCTCGGGCTCGTCGTGGTCGGTGAGCCGCAGCGTGCGCTGCCGGGCGCCCTCCAGGTCGCGGGCGAGGATCTCGGTCGGGTCGGTCACTGGGGAGCTCCCGTGGCGGAGAGGAGGACGGCGGTGGGGCCACCGGCCCGGGCGGTGTCGAGCAGGGCGTCGCCGGGGCAGCGGCGGCGGTCGACGAGGTCGGCGAGCGCCTCCACCTCCGGCCGCAGGGCGGCGGGGACGGCGGCGCAGGCGGCGGCGAGGCAGGCGCGGGCGGCGGCGTGCAGTGCGGGGTCGGCCAGGCCAGCGTGCGCGGCGCGGTCCCAGGCGGCGGCGACCGGCAGGGTGGCCGCCGCGGCGTGCCCGGCCGCGACCGGGTCGTCGAGCAGCACCGCCGTCACCGCGGCCAGCGCCGGCCACCACGGCTCGGGCGCGGCGTCGAGGTAGCGGATCTCCAGGTAGCCGCGTGGGCGCACCGGTGGGAACAGCGTGGTCAGGTGGTAGTCGAGGTCGGCCGCGGAGGGCGCCCGCCCGCCGAGCGGGACCTCGCCGGTCACCCACTCGGCGAAGCCGACCCGCTCGCGCACCGGCGTCGCACCGCCGCCGTCGGGGTCGCGCACCAGCATCACCGGCGCGGCCAGCGCGTACGCGGCCCACTCGCCTGCCGGGTCGGCGCCACCGAGCAACGGCCCGCAGCGGGCCTGGTCGAGGTCGCTCCAGACCCGCTGGCGGTGCGACACCCAGCCGGTCGGCCGGCCGTCGGCGAGCGGGGAGCAGGCCGCGACGGCGACCAGGGTGGGCCCCAGCTGGTGGGCCAGGGACACCCGCTCGCTCCAGCCGGCGCACGGCCCGGCGTCCAGGTTCACCTGCAGCGCGGCGGTGCCGGTCATCATTGCCGTCCCGGCCCCGGCGCAGCCGACGGCGGCGAAGTGCTCCTCCATCGCGGCGTAGCGGGGGGCCGGGCAGACCCGGGCCGGGGGCCGCAGCGGGTCGGCGCCCACCGGGGCCACGGCCAGCCGCTCGGCGGCCAGGGCGGCGGCGAGCACGTCGCGGTCGGTCCGCAGCGCCGCCACCGCGGCGGCGACGTCCGGGTACGGCGGGCCGGACAGCTCCACCTGGCCGCCGGGCTCGAGGGTGACCCGGCTGCTGCCGGGCAGCGCGGGCAGCGCGTCGACCAGGTCGCGGATCCGCTGCCAGGGCACGCGCGACGCGGGCGCGTCGAGGTCGACCAGGTGCGCCTCGAGCTCCAGGCCGACCGAGCCGACCGGGCCCGGGCGCAGCGCCGCGCCGGTGACGTGCGCGACGGCAGCCTCCAGGTCGAGGACGACCGTGTGCTCCTCGGTGACCGGGGCCACGGGCCCCACCCCCTCCAGGTCCGGACCGGTCGACGACGACCGCGGGTCGGTGCGGGGGCGGCCCATCCTGTGGCCGTCCTCGACACCCATCCTGCACGGAGGTACCGACGGAACGCACGATCCGGCAGCGCGCAACCGGTGTTCGCGTCAGGATCGTCGGGTGGACGTCGACCGGGATCGGGATCCTGCAGGTCGGGCGCGCAGCGCCCGGCCGCGCGACGCACTGGGGCGGCCACTGCCGCGCGGCGCGGTCGGCGAGGAGCGGGCGCCGGAGGGTGTGCTGCGGACGCCGGACCAGGCGCTCACCGAGGCGCAGCAGCTGCTGGACGCCGGGCGGCCCTTCCACGCCCACGAGGTGCTCGAGGACGCGTGGAAGTCCGCACCGGACCCGGAGCGGCAGCTGTGGCGCGGACTGGCCCAGCTCGCCGTCGGGCTGACCCACGTGGCGCGGGGCAACGACCGCGGCGCCGCGCGGCTGCTGGAGCGCGGCGCGGGCAACGTCGGCGTCTACGCCGACGCCCCGCCGCACGGCATCGACGTCGCGGGCCTGGTCGCCTGGGGCCGGGCGCTGGCCGCCGCGCCGCCGTCGTCCGGCGACGCCGCCGCGCTCGCGCCCCGCCTGCGAGCCGGGCAACCCTGAGCTGCCCGTGTGCCGGGGCACCGCGGCCGGGTAGGGACGGTCGGTGACGAACGGACGGCGGGCGGATGCCCTGCGGGCGGGAGCGGTACTGCTGGCGGCGATCGCCCAGATCGCCGGCAGCCCACTGGGCGCGGCGCTCGCCGGGCGCAGCGTGGGCGAGGTCAGCGACGGGACCCGCTCGCTGATCACCCCGGCCGGCTACGCCTTCTCGATCTGGGGACCGATCTTCGCCCTGGCGCTGGCCTGGGCGGTCTACCAGGCCCTTCCCGGACAGCGGGACCGCGCGGTGCACCGGGCGACCGGCTGGCCCCTGGCCGCGGCCTTCGCCGGGAACGCCGGCTGGGAGCTGCTCTTCCCGCTGGTGGGGGACCGCGTGCCGGTCCTCCCCGCGGTGCTGCTCTTCGCGATCGTCGCCGCGGCGGCGACGGCCTGGGCGCGGCTGCAGGCCATGCCGCTCACCGGGCTGGCGCGGCTGCTCCCGGCGGCGGTCACCGGGCTGCTCCTGGGCTGGGTGACCCTCGCCTCGGCGGTGCAGGTCGCCAGCGCCGGCGTCGCGCTCGGGGCGCCGGCCCAGGGCACGGCGGCGCAGGTGTGGGCGGTCGTCGCACTCGGGGCGGTCGCGGCCCTCGGGGCGGCGCTCGTGCTGGTCGCCCGGGTGGCGGCCGGGCCGTTCGCCCTGGCCGTGGTCTGGGGCCTGGTCGCGGTCGCCGTCGACGGCGGGCCGGGCGTGGTGGCCGTCGCTGCCGTGGGCGCCGCTGCGGTCGTGACCGCGGCCCTGGCCGTCCGGGTGGCCGGACGCCGGGAGCGCGGCGCGCTGCTGGTGGGCTGAGAAAGGACCCCCTGCCCCCGCCGCTCGCAGGGTCGCGCCGGGACCCTGCAGGGGGCCACCCCGCCCCCGCCGCTCGCAGGGTCGCGCCGGGACCGTGCAGGGGGCCGCCGGCCCCGCTTCCGCCGTGGAGTGACCCGGAGCACACTGCCGGGACATGAGCGCCGCGCCCGCTGTCGACCGGACCCGCGAGGTCTGGGCGGCCGGCGACTACCAGCGGGTGGGAGTCCGGCTGGTGCCGGCTGCCGAGCGGCTCGCCGCGGACCTCGCCGTCCGCCCGGGGGACCGGGTGCTCGACGTGGCCGGCGGGACGGGCAACGCGGCGCTGGCCGCGGCCCGGCGTGACGGCGACGTCGTGTGCAGCGACGTGGTCCCGGAGCTGCTGGCCCTCGCCCGGCGCCGGGCCGAGCTCGAGGGGTTGTCCTTGGCCACGGAGGTCGCCGACGCCTGCGCCCTGCCCTTCCCCGACGCGTCCTTCGACGTCGTCGTCTCCACCTTCGGCGTCGTCTTCGCCGCCGAGCCGGAGCCGGCCGCCCGGGAGCTGCTCCGGGTGCTGCGCCCCGGCGGCCGGCTGGGGCTCACGGCCTGGCGGCCGGACGCGCCCGGCGGGCGGCTGCTGGCGCTGCTCGCTCGGCACGACCCGGCCGGCGCGACCGGGGACCCGCTGCGCTGGGGGACGACGGAGGGCGTGGAGGAGCTGCTCGGCCGCGGCGAGGTGCGCCAGGTGCGCCACGCCGAGCGGACCGTCGACATGACCGCGCCGTCCCTGGCCGCGCAGTGGCAGCGCTACCGCGACTGGTTCGCGCCGGTGCACGTGGCCTGGCAGCGGCTCGACCCCACCGGGCGGGCCGCGCTGGAGGCTGACTTCGCCGACCTGTGGGGCAGCTCGACCCGGGGCGGCGGCCCGGGCATCGTGGTACCCAACACCTACCTGCAGACGACGGCCGTGCGGGCCGGGTGAGAGGAAGTGCCGTGAAGAGCTACGAGGCGGCGGCGCGGATCGACGCGAGCCCGGAGCAGGTGTGGGCGTTGCTGGTCGACGTGGGGAGCTGGCGGGACTGGGACTCCGGCGTCGACCGGGTGGACGGCCGGGTCGCGCTCGGCGAGAAGCTGACGCTCTACGCCACGATGATCCGCGACCGCCCCTTCACGGTGGCGGTGACCGAGATCCGCCCGCGCGAGGTCATGCGCTGGCGGGGCGGGCTGCCGCTGGGGCTGGCCGTCATCGAGCGCACCTACCACCTCGAAGCGCAGGAGGACGGCAGCACGGTGCTCACCGTCCGCGAGGACCACACCGGCCCGCTGGCCGCGCTGCTCGCCCGCTCGACGCCGGACCTGAACCCCTCGTTCCGGCAGTTCTGCAACGGGCTCAAGGCCCGCGCCGAGGGGCGCACCTCCCGGCCCACCGGCTGACCGCCGTCCGTGACCACTGTGACCGAAAGCACCCCCGCCGGTGGTTCGGTGTCACGATGGGGAACGCCATGAGCACAGAGACCGCAGCCACGTCCAGCACCGACGACACCGCCCTCGGTGAGCCGGCCACGCCGCCCCGCGGGCCGGTCACATCGGCGTCGTACTCGATCACCGTGCGGCTCACCGCCGACGGCGACCCGGCGTCCATCGGCCGGATCGCGACCGCGGTCGGCACGGCCGGCGGCGCGGTGACCGCGATCGACGTCGTCGACTCCCGCTCCGACGGGCTCACCGTCGACGTCACCTGCTCGGCCGCCGACGCCGCGCACTCCGAGGAGATGGTCGAGGCGCTGCGCGCCGTCCCCGGGGTGAAGGTCCGCAAGGTCAGCGACCGCACCTTCCTGCTGCACCTGGGCGGCAAGCTCGAGGTCGCCTCCCGGGTCCCGCTGAAGACCCGCGACGACCTGTCGATGGCCTACACCCCCGGCGTGGCGCGGGTCTGCCTGGCGCTGGCCGACAACCCCGACGACGTCCGCCGGCTGACCATCAAGGGCAACACCGTTGCCGTGGTCACCGACGGCTCCGCCGTGCTGGGGCTCGGCGACATCGGTCCCGGGGCCGCGATGCCGGTCATGGAGGGCAAGGCGGTCCTGTTCAAGCGGTTCGCCGACATCGACGCCTGGCCGATCTGCCTGGACACCCAGGACGTCGACGAGATCGTGCGAACCGTCGAGCTGATCGCCCCCGGCTTCGGCGGCATCAACCTCGAGGACATCGCCGCGCCGCGCTGCTTCGAGATCGAGGCCCGGCTGCGCGAGAGCCTCGACATCCCGGTCTTCCACGACGACCAGCACGGGACGGCGATCGTCGCGCTGGCCGCGATGCGCAACGCGCTGCGGGTCGTCGGCAAGCAGCTCGAGGACGTGAAGATCGTCGTGGCCGGCGGCGGGGCGGCCGGGACGGCGATCGTCCACCTGATGCTGAAGGCCGGCGCCCGGCGGGTGCTGGTGTGGGACCGCGAGGGCATCCTCTCGCCGGACGACGAGCGGCTCTCGCCGGCCAAGCGCGATCTGGCCGAGCGCACCAACCCCGAGGGCGTGCGCGGCGAGCTGCCCGATGCGCTCGACGGTGCCGACGTCTTCATCGGCGTCAGCGCCGCGAACGTGCTGCCGGTCGAGGCGCTGGCGCGGATGGCGCCGCAGGCCGTGGTCTTCCCGATGGCCAACCCGACCCCCGAGGTCGACCCGGTGCGCGCCCGGCAGCACGCCGCCGTCGTGGCCTCGGGCCGCTCGGACCTGCCGAACCAGATCAACAACGTGCTGGCGTTCCCCGGCGTCTTCCGCGGGCTGCTCGACGCGCGGGCCCGGGAGATCAGCGACGGGATGCTGCTGGCTGCGGCGGAGGCGATCGCCCGCGTGGTCACCGACGACCAGCTCAACGCCAACTACATCATCCCGAGCGTCTTCGACCCCGCCGTCACGTCGGCCGTCGCCGCGGCGGTGGCCGACCAGGCGCGGCACGAGCCCGGCGCGACCGCTCCGGTGAGCGAGGACGGCGACCTCGTCGGCTGAGCTACTCCGCGTCCTCGTCGGCCGGCGCCGACTCCTCCGGCTCGAAGGTGTCGGCCTCACCGCGACCCATGCCCACGCCGGTGTCGGCCGGGACCGACGACCCGGCGTCCCGGTCCTGCTCCGGCGCCGAGGGACGGGTCTCGTCCACCGGTGGGCGGCCCTGCGCGCTCTCGGTCATGTCGGGCCCTCCTGTGAAGACTGACCCGGACGCTAGGGACATCGGGCGTCCGAGGGCAAGGCGCTGCGGTGCGGTCCTGATGAGCGGGAGACCTCCGCGCAGGGGGGCGCAGCGGCTC
Source organism: Geodermatophilus sp. (assembly GCA_035474935.1). Classification (GTDB taxonomy): domain Bacteria; phylum Actinomycetota; class Actinomycetes; order Mycobacteriales; family Geodermatophilaceae; genus Geodermatophilus. The sequence goes on from DATIMX010000201.1 coordinate 8,857, forward strand.
ACCGTCTCGGGGGACGGCACCTGGCCGCGGTTGGAGGCAGGAGGCCGACCGGGGGCATAGTGGCCCGGTGCCCGAGTTGCCCGAGGTGGAGGCGCTGACCGCGTTCCTGCGTGAGCACGCGGTCGGCCACGTGGTGACCCGCGTCGACCTGGCCGCCGTCCAGGCGATCAAGACCTTCGACCCGCCGCTGTCGGCGCTGGGCGGGCTGGAGCTCACCGGTGTCGCCCGGCACGGCAAGTTCCTCGACCTCGACGTCTCCGGGCTGCACCTCGTCGTCCACCTGGCGCGGGCCGGTTGGCTGCACTGGCGCACCGGGTTGCCGACCGCGCCGCCCAAGCCGGGCAAGGGCCCGCTGGCACTGCGCGCGCACCTGGACGACGGCGACGGCTTCGACCTCACCGAGCAGGGCACCCGCAAGGGGCTGGCGGTGTACGTCGTCCGCTCGCCGGCCGACGTGCCCGGCATCGCCCGGCTCGGCCCGGACGCCCTCACCGTGGACCGCGAGCAGTTCGCCGCACTGCTGGCCGGCAAGTCGGGGCAGCTCAAGGGCGCGCTGACCGAGCAGTCGCTGCTCTCCGGCATCGGCAACGCCTACTCCGACGAGATCCTGCACGCCGCGCGGCTCTCGCCGTTCAAGATGGCCGACAAGCTCACCGACGACGAGGC
>DATIMX010000202.1:0-25691 GCA_035474935.1 Geodermatophilus sp.
CTACAAGCTGGCCAAGCAGGCCGACGTCCTCATGCTGCTGTTCCTGCTGTCCCGCGACGAGCTGCGCACGCTGCTGCACTCACTCGGCTACGAGGTGACCCTCGAGCAGCTCGAGCGGACGGTCGACTACCACCTGGAACGGACCTCGCACGGCTCCACGCTCAGCGGCGTCGTCAGCGCCTGGGTGCTGTCCCGCTACCGGCCCGAGGAGGCCTGGCGGTTCCTGCAGCACGCCCTGGAGAGCGACGTCTCCGACGTCCAGGGCGGGACGACGGCCGAAGGCATCCACCTGGGCGCGATGGCCGGGACGGTGGACATCGTGCTGCGCTGCCTCACCGGCATGCGGGCGCTCGGCCCGGTGCTGCGCCTGGACCCGGCCCTGCCGACGGAGGTCAAGCAGCTGCGCTTCAGCGTCCACTACCGCGGCCAGCGGGTGCACGTCGAGCTGGCCGAGGACCGCATCAGGCTCGCGGTGCGGCCGGGCGGCACCACGCCGGTCCACCTCCTCGTGCACGGGCAGCCGGTCGAGCTGGCGCCGGGCCAGGAGCGCGAGCTGGCACTGGAGCGGACACCGTGACCGAGCTCGCGAGGTCACGCATGAGCGCGGCACCGCCGGTCACGAGGACGACGAGCGCCGGCGAGGAGGCGTCGTGACCGCCGGCACGGCCTCGGTCGACCAGGTGGCGCGCGACCTCGCGGGACGGGCGCGGGAGGTCGCGCTGTGCCTGGACTTCGACGGCACCCTCAGCCCGGTGGTCGACGACCCGCAGGCGGCGCGGCCGCTGGAGGGGATCGTCGACCTGCTCGCGCCGCTGGCCCGCCGCTTCGGCGCGGTCGCGATCGTCTCCGGCCGCCCCGCCCCCTACCTCGCCGAGCACGTCGCCGCGCCCGGCGTCCGGTACCTCGGGCTGTACGGGCTGCAGGAGGTGTACGAGGGGGAGGCCCGCGTGGACGCCCGGCTGGAGGCGGCGCGGGCCACCGTCGCCGAGGCCGAGGCGGCGCTGCGGGACTCCCCGGCCGTGCGGGACAGCGGCGCGTGGCTCGAGGACAAGGTCTACTCGGTCGCCGTCCACACCCGGCGGGTCCCCGACCGGGACCGCTGGGCCGAGCCGATCGACCGGACCGCCCGGCGGATCGCCGACGACCTCGGCCTGGAGATCGTCCCCGGGAAGCTGGTCTGGGAGCTGCGGCCGGCGGTGCGGGGGGACAAGGGGGACGCCGTCCGCCGCGTCGTCGAGGAGTCGGGGGCCCGCACCGTGGTCGTGGTCGGGGACGACCTCGGCGACCTGCCCGCGTTCGCCGCGGTGGCCGACCTCGCCGCGGCGGGCGTTCCCGGGCTGCGCGTGGCCGTCCGCTCGGAGGAGGCGCCACCGGACCTGCTCGCCGCCGCCGACCTGGTGGTCGAGGGGCCCGACGGCGTGCTCGACCTGCTCCGCCGGCTGGCCGCCTGAGGCCGACAACACAGGGCGTACGCACGAGGAGGTGGACCGTGGGGCTCACGATCGGCGTGGACATCGGCGGGACCAAGGTCGCTGCCGGGCTGGTCGACGAGCAGGGCGGGATCGTCGCCAGCGCCCGCCGCGACACACCGTCGAACGACCCGGCCAAGATCGAGATGCTCATCGCGGACGTCGTCCGGGAGCTGCAGGCCTCGCACGACGTCGACGCCGTCGGCATCGGCGCGGCCGGCTTCGTCGACGCCGCGCGCGCCACGGTGGTGTTCGCGCCCAACCTGGCCTGGCGCGACGAGCCGCTGCGCAGGAACCTCGAGGAGCGGTGCGGCCTGCCCGTCGTGGTGGAGAACGACGCCAACGCCGCGGCGTGGGCGGAGGCCCGGTTCGGTGCCGGCCGGGGACAGCAGTACCTCGTCGTCCTCACGGTCGGGACGGGCCTCGGCGGCGGGCTGGTGATCGGCGGGGAGCTCTACCGGGGGCGGCTCGGCATCGCCGCGGAGTTCGGGCACGTGACGGTGGAGCCCGGGGGACGGCGCTGCGGCTGCGGCGCCCGCGGCTGCTGGGAGCGCTACGCCAGTGGGCGGGCGCTCATCCTCGAGGCGCAGGAACTCGCCACCGTCTCGCCCGCGATCGCCGGCCGGTTGCTGGAACTGGCCGGTGGCCAGCCGGAGGCGATCACCGGGCTGGACGTCACCCGCGCGGCCCAGGACGGCGACGAGGCGGCCCTGGAGGCGTTCCGGGTCATCGGCACCTGGCTCGGGCAGGGCATGGCGGCCCTCTCCGCGATCCTGGACCCGGGGATGTTCGTGCTCGGCGGCGGGGTCTCCGCTGCCGGCGAGCTGCTGCGCGAGCCGGCCGAGCGGTCGCTGCACGAGCGGATCACCGCGCGGGCGTACCGGGAGGTGCCCGGCGTCCGGCTCGCCGAGCTGGGCCCGGGGGCCGGGATCGTCGGTGCCGCCGACCTCGCGCGGCGCCGGTGACGAGCACGGTGCCCGGCGGGCGGCCGGGGAGCACGGGACGTGGCAGTGACCAGGGCACAGCGGAGGGGATCAGATGAGCGAGCACGGTTCGTTCAGCGAGCAGGCGTCGATCTACGACGACGCCGACACCGGCAGCGGTCGCAGCGCGGTACGCATCGCGTCGGTGGCGGCGCTCGGCGGGTTCCTGTTCGGCTACGACAGCGCGGTCATCAACGGCGCCGTCGCCGCGGTGGAGGACCGGTTCGACGTGGCACCGGGCGCGCTCGGCTTCGCCGTCGCCTCGGCTCTCCTCGGGGCCGCGGCCGGCGCGCTGACGGCCGGGAAGTTCGCCGACCGCTTCGGCCGGCTGTTCACCATGAAGGTCGCCGCGGTGCTGTTCTTCGTCAGCGCCCTGGTCACCGGGTTCGCGCCCAACCTGATCGTCCTGATCCTCGGCCGCATCCTCGGTGGCGTCGGCGTCGGCGTGGCCTCGGTCATCGCTCCGGCCTACATCGCGGAGGTCGCCCCGGCGCGGATCCGGGGCCGGCTCGGCTCGCTGCAGCAGCTGGCCATCGTCACCGGCATCTTCCTCTCCCTGCTGATCGACTTCGCCTTCGCGGCCGCCGCCGGGGGGTCGCGCGAGCCGTTCTGGTTCGGGCTCGAGGCGTGGCGGTGGATGTTCCTCGCCATGACCGTCCCGGCCCTGATCTACGGCCTGCTCACCATGACCATCCCCGAGTCGCCGCGCTACCTCATCGCCACGCACCGGATCCCCGAGGCGCGGCGGATCCTGAGCTCCCTGCTCGGCGAGCGCGGTCTCGACATCAAGATCAACCGGATTCGGGAGACGATGGAGCGCGAGAAGCCGCCCTCCTGGGCCGACCTGCGCGCGCCACGGAGCGGGCTGCTGCCGATCGTCTGGGTGGGCCTCGGGCTGTCGGTCTTCCAGCAGTTCGTCGGGATCAACGTGATCTTCTACTACTCGAACGTCCTGTGGGAGGCCGTCGGTTTCAGCGAGGCCGACGCCTTCGTCATCACGGTGATCACGTCGGTGGTGAACATCGCGACCACCCTGATCGCGATCGCCACGGTCGACCGCTTCGGTCGGCGGCCGCTGCTGCTCATCGGTTCGGTGGGGATGGCCGTCACGCTCGGCACCCTGACGGTGATCTTCGGGACGGCGCCGGTGAACGCCGAGGGCAACCCGGTGCTCGCGGGTGCGACCGGCCCGATCGCGCTGGTCGCGGCGAACCTCTTCGTCGTGGCGTTCGGCATGTCCTGGGGGCCGGTGGTGTGGGTCCTGCTCGGCGAGAAGTTCCCCAACCGGATCCGTGCCGCGGCGCTGGCCTTCGCCGCCGGCGGTCAGTGGGTGGCCAACTGGCTGATCACGGTCAGCTTCCCCGTGCTGAGCGACGCGTCCCTCGGCCTGGCCTACGGCTTCTACACCGTCTGCGCGGTGCTGTCGTTCTTCTTCGTGCTGCGCTGGGTGCAGGAGACCAAGGGCAAGGAGCTGGAGGAGATGCAGACCGGAGCCCGGGCGTGAGGGCCCGGGCGGGCGTCCACCCGGAGACGCCGTCAGCAGGTCGATCGGACAGGAGGTCGGTCCCATGCGCAGGGTCCTCGTCGTCGCCAACCAGACCATCGGCGGGCCCGAGCTGAGGAGGGAGCTCGAGCGCCGCGTGCAGGCCGGGGAGTGCTCCTTCCACGTCGTCGTCCCGAACACGGCCGCGGCGAACTACCACGTCGTCCCCGCGGCCGGAGGCCTCGTCCCCATGCCCACCCTCGCCACCGCGTACGGCGGCCCGGCGACCGACGAGGAGGCCACCGAGGAGGCCCAGGGCCGGCTCGCGGAGATCCTCGCCGAGCTCGGTGAGCTGGGCGCCCGGGCCGAGGGTTCCCTCGGCCGGGCCGATCCGGTCGAGGCCGTCGGGGACGCCCTCGCCACGGGACGGTTCGACGAGGTCGTCGTCGCGACCCTGCCCAAGCGGGTGTCGCGCTGGCTGGGCTCGGGGGTCCCGGACCAGATCGAGCGGCGCTTCGGGCTGCCGGTGACGACCGTGGTCGCCCGCGGCTGACCGGGAGGGAGGGCCGGTGCCATGGGTACCGCGCCGCAGTCCGCCGCGACGCCCACGGGCTGGTACCCGGTCGTCGTCCCGCTGCGGGACATCGACGCCTCGGCCCTCGCCCTGGCCGGTGGCAAGGCGGCCAACCTCGGGGAGCTGATCGGAGCCGGGTTCCCGGTCCCCGACGGCTTCTGCGTGACCACGGACGCCTACGCCGAGCTGGCGGCCGCGGCCGGTCTCGCGGAGCTGCTCGACGGGCCGGCCCTGCCCGCCGCCGAGCTGGCCCGGGTTGCGCGGGAGCGGATCCTGGCCACCGCCGTGCCGCCGTCCGTGGCCGAGGCGGTCGCGGCCGCCTACGCGGGGCTCGGCGACTCGGTCCCGGTCGCGGTCCGGTCCTCGGCCACGGCCGAGGACCTCCCGTTCGCCAGCTTCGCCGGCCAGCAGGACACCTACCTGGACGTCATCGGGGAGGACGGCGTCCTCGACGCGGTGCACCGCTGCTGGGCCTCGCTGTGGACCGACCGCGCCGTCGTCTACCGGGAGCGGATCGGCATCGACTCCGCCCGGACCCGGCTGGCGGTCGTGGTGCAGCGGATGGTCGACGCCGCGGTCGCCGGCGTGATGTTCACGGCCAACCCGGTCACCGGACGGCGGACCGAGACCGTCGTCGACGCCGCGCCCGGGCTCGGGGAGGCCGTGGTGAGCGGCTCGGTCGACCCCGACCACGTCGTGCTCGACAGCGCGACCGGCGCCGTGCTCGAGCGCCGCCTGGGCGGCGGGCGCGACGCCTGCCTCACCGACGAGCAGCTCCGGGCCCTGACCCGGCTCGGCTCGCGCGTGCAGGAGCACTACGGGGGACCGCAGGACACCGAGTGGGCGATCGACGGGGCCGGGACGCTGTGGCTCACCCAGGCCCGCCCCGTGACGACGCTGTTCCCCGTCCCGCAGCGCCCGACCCCGGACCACGGCCTGCGCGTCTGGTTCTGCGCCAGCCTGGCGCAGGGTCTGACCCGGCCGCTCACTCCCATGGGGATCTCGGCCCTCCGCGTGCTGGGCGGGTCGGCCCTGCGCCTCGCCGGGCGCCCCCCGGCCGACCCGGTGGGCGGCCCACCCGGCCTGCAGGACGCCGCCGGTCGGCTGTTCTTCGACATCACGCCGATCGTGCGCAGCACGGCCGGGCGGGCGTACTTCCCCCGGCTGCTCGACGTCATGGAGGCGCGCTCGGCCGTCGTCCTGCGCGGCCTGTTCGACGATCCACGGCTGTCGGTCGTGCACCGCTCCTGGCCGCAGGTCGTGCGGCGGCTGGCGTTCGTGGCCGCGCGGTACGGCGTCCCGCTGCAGGCGGTGCAGGCCCTGGTCAGCCCGGCCGCCGCCCGCCGGCGGCTCGACCGCCTCGGCGCGGGGCTCCGGGAGCGCCCCCTGCCGGGGGACCACGCGCCCGCGATCGAGCGGCTGGACGCCGTCCTCGACCTCCTCGGCGACGCGATCCCGCAGGTCGTGCCACGGGTGGCACCTCCCCTGGCGACCGGGTTCGGTCTGCTCGGCCTGGCGGGGGTGCTGCTGGGCCCCGACGCGCACCCCGGGGACCTCGCGACGGTGCTCCGGGGACTGCCGCACAACGTGACCACGGAGATGGACCTGGACCTCTGGCGGCTGGCGACCGCCGTGCGCGCCGGCGGGGCGTCCGCCGACGCGGTGCGGCACGGAACTGCGGGGGAGCTGGCCGAGCGGTACCGGGCCGGCACGCTGCCCCCTGTCCTGCAGCGCGGCCTGGGCGACTTCCTGGGCCGCTACGGATTCCGTGCCGTGGCCGAGATCGACGTCGGAGTGCCCCGGTGGGCCGAGGACCCGGCCCACCTCCTCGGCGTCCTCGCCAACTACCTGCAGCTGGACGACTCCGGCCGGGCACCGGACGCCGTCTTCGCCGGCTCGGCCGCGCAGGCCGAGGGCATGGTGGCCGTGCTGACCGATCGTGCCCACCGGCGCGGACGGCTGCGCGGGGCCCTGGTCGCACTCGCGCTGGACCGCGCCCGCCAGCTGGCCGGCCTGCGCGAGCTGCCCAAGTACGACCTCGTGCTGGTGCTCGGTCAGGTGCGGGCCCTGCTGGCGTCCATCGGCGCGGACCTCGTGACGGCCGGGGTGCTCGCGGAGGCCGGCGACGTGTTCGCCCTGGAGCTGGGGGAGGTCCGGGACGCGCTGCGTGGTGGCAGGGGGCTGCAGGACGTGGTCGCCGGGCGCCGCGAGGCGTACGAGCGGGAGATGGCCCGGCGGCGCGTACCGCGCGTGCTGCTCAGCGACGGCACCGAACCGGAGGCGGTGGCGGCCGGGCCACCCGCGGATGCCGGTGCGCTCGTGGGCACCGCGGCGTCGGCCGGGACGGTGACCGGGCGGGCGCGCGTCGTGCTCGAGCCCACGGGCGCGCACCTGGTGCCCGGCGAGGTCCTGGTCGCGCCGTCCACCGATCCCGGGTGGACGCCGCTGTTCCTCACCGCCGGCGGGCTGGTCATGGAGATGGGCGGGGCCAACTCCCACGGGGCCGTCGTCGCCCGCGAGTACGGGATCCCGGCAGTCGTCGGTGTCCCCGGCGCGACGAGTCACCTCGTCACCGGCCAGGAGATCACCGTCGACGGGACGCGCGGCGTGGTCACCGCCGGGGCGATGCCGGACTGATTCACGCGGGTGCCGGGACGTGCGTCCACGAGCGCGCGGTCCCGGCGACGGGGCCGGCCGCCTGCGGGGTCGGTCGGACGCCCACGGCGCCGCACCCCCGCGGACGATCCCGTTCCGGACGGCTCGTACGGTCCACCGAAGGGCCCGGTGGACGCCGGGAGGGCGAGGATCGGAGAGCAGCGAACGCAGACCTGCCGCCGGTCGTGGAGCGGATCTACGACGAGGTCCTCCGCCGGAACCCGGGTGAGGTCGAGTTCCACCAGGCCGTCCGCGAGGTGCTCGAGTCCCTCTCGCGGTCGTGCTGACGCGGCACGCCGAGTACACCGAGATGAAGACCGTCGAGCGCATCTGCGAGCCCGAGCGGCAGATCATCTTCCGCGTGCCGTGGCAGGACGACCGCGGCGAGGTGCACATCAACCGCGGCTTCCGGGTCGAGTTCAACTCCGCGCTGGGCCCCTACAAGGGCGGCCTGCGGTTCCACCCCTCGGTGAGCCTGAGCATCATCAAGTTCCTCGGCTTCGAGCAGGTCTTCAAGAACGCCCTCACCGGGATGCCGATCGGCGGCGGCAAGGGCGGCTCCGACTTCGACCCCAAGGGCCGCTCCGACGCCGAGATCATGCGGTTCTGCCAGTCGTTCATGACCGAGCTCTACCGCCACCTGGGGGAGTACACCGACGTGCCGGCCGGCGACATCGGCGTCGGCAGCCGCGAGATCGGCTACCTGTTCGGCCAGTACAAGCGGATCACCAACCGCTACGAGTCCGGGGTGCTCACCGGCAAGGGCCTGGGCTGGGGCGGCTCGCTGGTGCGCACCGAGGCGACCGGCTACGGCGCGGCCTTCTTCGCCGACGAGATGCTCGAGGCCCGCGGTGAGTCCTTCGACGGGCGGCGGGTCGTGGTCTCGGGGTCGGGCAACGTGGCCGTCCACGGCGTCGAGAAGGTGCACCAGCTCGGCGGCACCGCGATCGCCTGCTCGGACTCCAGCGGCTACGTCGTCGACGAGAAGGGCATCGACCTCGACGTCCTCAAGCAGGTCAAGGAGGTCGAGCGCGGCCGGATCAGCGCCTACGCCGACCGGGTCGCCTCGGCGACCTTCGTCGAGGGCGGCAGCATCTGGGACGTCCCCTGCGACCTCGCCATCCCCAGCGCCACGCAGAACGAGCTGGACGGCGACGCCGCGACCACGCTGGCCCGCAACGGCTGCCGGTACGTCGTCGAGGGCGCCAACATGCCCTCCACCCCGGACGCGGTGCGGGTCTTCCGCGAGGCCGGGATCGCCTTCGCCCCGGGCAAGGCCGCCAACGCCGGCGGGGTCGCCACCTCCGCACTGGAGATGCAGCAGAACGCCTCGCGGGACCGCTGGACCTTCGAGCACACCGAGGCCCGCCTCGAGGAGATCATGCGCGACATCCACACCCGCTGCCACGAGACGGCCGAGGAGTACGGCTCCCCGGGCGACCTCGTGCTGGGCGCCAACGTGGCGGGGTTCCTGCAGGTCGCGGAGGCGGTGCACTCCCTCGGTCTGGTGTGACACCGGCCCCCGCTTTTGTGAGCGCGGCGCTGCGGTGGCAGGGTCGTGCAAGGAGTCGTCAGAGAGGGAGGCCGGCATGGCATCGGAGGACGACACGCGTGAGGTGGCGGGGGCGGCCGGGCCGCTCGACCTGCTGCTGACCCAGGCGGCCCAGGGGACGCTGCGGCGGCTGTCCCCGGGGAAGCCGGGCTTGAAGTTGCTGGGCGGGCTGGCGCGCCGTCCGGACCGGGTGGCCGCACGGGCGCGGTCACTGGCCGGCCAGCTGGCGCAGATCGCCGTCGGCACGTGCGACGTGGCCCCCTCCAAGCGGGACCGGCGCTTCGCCGACCCGGCGTGGTCGGAGAACCCGCTGCTGCGGCGCCTGGTGCAGGCCTACCTCGTCACCGGCGAGACCGCGCTCGGCCTGCTGCACGACGTGCCGCTGGAGTGGAAGGACGCCGAGCGGGTGCGCTTCGCCGGCACCAACCTGGTCGACGCGCTCGCGCCCAGCAACAACCCGCTGATCAGCCCGGTGGCGTGGAAGGCCGTGATCGACACCGCCGGCGCCAACATCGTGCGGGGCCCGCGGAACCTGGTGCGCGACCTGGCCACCCCGCCGCGGGTGCCGACGATGGTCGACCCGGACGCCTACGAGGTGGGCGAGGACCTCGCCGTCACCCCCGGCGCGGTCGTGCTGCGCACGCCGGTCTTCGAGCTGATCCAGTACCGGCCGACGACGGAGACCGTCCGCACGGTGCCCGTGCTCATCGTGCCGCCGACGATCAACAAGTACTACGTGCTCGACCTCGCGCCCGGACGCAGCCTGGTCGAGCACCTCGTCGGCCAGGGCCAGCAGGTCTTCATGATCTCCTGGCGCAACCCCGACGCCCGGCACCGCGAGTGGGGCTTCGACACCTACGCCACGGCCATCCTCGACGCCCTCGACGCCGTCGAGGAGATCACCGGCGAGGACGCCACCCACCTGATGGGCACGTGCTCGGGCGGCATCCTGGCCAGCATGACCGCCGCCGTCCTGGCCGCGAAGGGGCGGCAGGACCGGCTGGCCAGCCTGAGCCTGCTGGTCACCGTGCTGGACCAGACGCGCGCCGGCCTGCTCGGCGCGACGATGGACCCCGACACCGCCGCGCAGTCCGTCGCGGCCTCCCGGCGCGCCGGCTACCTCGACGGCCGCAAGCTCGCCGAGGTGTTCGCCTGGCTGCGGCCCAACGACCTGATCTGGAACTACTGGGTCAACAACTACCTGCAGGGCAAGCGGCCGCCGAAGTTCGACATCCTGTCCTGGAACTCCGACACCACCCGGATGACCGCCCAGCTGCACGCCGACTTCGTCGACATGGCCCTGGGCAACAAGCTCACCCGGCCCGGCAGCGTCACCCTGCTCGGCACCGAGGTGGACCTCAGCCAGGTCACCGTCGACTCCTACGTGCTGGCCGGGTCCGCCGACCACATCTGCCCGTGGCAGTCGTGCTACCGCAGCAGCCAGCTGCTCGGCGGCAAGATGCGATTCGTGCTCTCCACCAACGGGCACATCGCGGCGCTGGTCAACCCGCCGGGCAACCCCAAGTCCAGCTACCGGGTCACCGACGACAACTCGGCCGCGGTCGAGGAGTGGAGCGACACCGCCCGCACCGAGAAGGGCTCCTGGTGGCCGGACTACTCCGCGTGGCTCGGGGAGCGCTCCGGGCCGGACAAGCCGGCCCCCGAGCAGCTCGGCAGTGCCCGGTTCCGGGTCCGGGAGGACGCCCCGGGCAGCTACGTCCGGGACAAGTGACACGCGGACCGGCACGCTGCGACGGGAGGCGACTGACGTGACGTTGGCAGAGGGCATCGGCAAAGCACTCTCCACCGACTACTTCCAGCTGCGCGAGGAGCTCTCCCCCGAGCAGATGGACCACCTGATGCGCACCCGGGCCTTCGTCGAGGACGAGGTGCTGCCGGTGATCAACGGCTACTGGGAGCGCGCGGAGTTCCCCCGCGAGCTGACCGAGAAGCTGGGCGCCGCGGGCCTGGTCGGTGACGGCATCGAGGGCTACGGCTGCCCGCCGATGGACCACCTCTCCGCCGGCCTCATCCACATGGAGCTCAACCGCGGCGACGGCAGCCTGGGCACCTTCCTCGGCGTCCAGGCAGGGCTGGCGATGAAGTCGATCGCCATGCTCGGCTCGGAGGAGCAGAAGCAGCGCTGGCTGCCGCCGATGGCCCGCTGCGAGGCGCTCGGCGCCTTCGCGCTCACCGAACCCGACCACGGGTCGGACTCGATCGCCCTGGAGACGTCGGCCCGCCGGGACGGCGACTCCTACGTGCTCAACGGGTCGAAGAAGTGGATCGGCAACGGCACCGTCGCCGACGTCGTCGTGGTGTGGGCCCGCGACACCGACGACCGCCAGGTGAAGGGCTTCCTCGTCGAGAAGGGGACGCCGGGCTACCGGGCGCGCCGGATCGAGGGCAAGGGCTCGCTGCGCGCCGTGTGGCAGGCCGAGATCGAGCTCGAGGACCTGCGCGTCCCGGCCGAGAACCACCTGCCGGGCTCGCGCAGCTTCAAGGACACCGGGGCGGTGCTGGCCACCACCCGCGGCTCCTGCGCCTGGATGGCCCTGGGCCACGCCGTCGCCGGGTACGAGGCGGCGCTGACCTACGCCGGGCGGCGCAAGCAGTTCGGCAAGCCGCTGGTGGAGTTCCAGCTCATCCAGGAGCGGCTGGTCGGCATGCTGGCCAAGGTCACCGCGATGCAGCTGTACTGCCGGCGGCTGGCCGACCTGGGGATGGCCGGCCGGGTCGAGCCGACGCTGGCCGGGCTGGCCAAGGCGCACAACACCAGCACCGCCCGCGCGGTGCTCGCCGAGGCCCGCGACCTGCTCGGCGGCAACGGGATCCTGCTGGACTTCCACGTCATCCGGCACATGGCCGACATCGAGTCGATCCACACCTTCGAGGGCACCGAGACCATCCAGACCCTCATCGTCGGCCGGGACATCACCGGCGCCTCGGCGTTCGCGTGAGGCCGGCGGTGGTCCGCACCATCCAGGTGGGGGAGGTGCGGCTGCGGACGTCGGTCCGCGGCTCGGGGCCCCCGCTGCTGCTCATCACCGGCCTGGGCGCCAGCCTGGAGCTGGCCGAGTCCTTCGAGCGGGAGCTCGCCGCCCGCGGCCGCCAGGTGATCAGCTTCGACGCGCCCGGCATCGGCGGCTCGACGCCGTACCGCAGCCCGCGGCGGATGCCGGGGCTGGTGCGGACCGTGATCGGTCTGCTCGACGCCCTCGGGCTGGACGAGGTCGACGTCTTCGGCGTCTCCCTCGGCGGTGTGGTGGCCCAGCAGCTGGCCCACCAGGCGCCCGACCGGGTGCGGGGCCTGGTGCTCGCGGCCACCGCCCCCGGGGTGGGCGGCATGCCGGGGGCGCCGTCGGCGCTGCTGGCGCTGACCACGCCGCGCCGGTACCGCGACCCCGAGCACTACCTGCAGGTGGCCGGGCGCATCTACGGCGGCATGGCCCGCACCGACCCGCACCGGCTGCTGCGCACCGTCATCGGCCGGGTGCGGCCCCCGTCGGTGGCCGGGTACGTCGGCCAGCTCTACGCGATCACCGGGTGGAGCAGCATGCCCTGGTTGCACACGGTGCGGCAGCCGACGCTGGTGCTGGCGGGGGACGACGACCCGATCATCCCGCTGGTCAACGGGCGGATCCTCGCCTGGCGCATCCCGAACTCGACGCTGCACGTCGTCCGCGGCGGGGGACACCTGTTCATCCTCGAGCGCCCGGCGGAGATGGCCGGCCTGATCACGTCCTTCCTCGAGGGAGAGCCCGTCGTGACGAGGGGCAGGTCCGGCGCGACCAGGTGGACAGACCACCCGCGCGACGGAAGCCCAGTGCCTCGTTGACCGCCACCATCGGCCGGTTGGACTCCGAGTTGTAGGTGCTGATCCGCCGCACCTGCGGCAGCGTCGCGGCCAGCTCCCGCAGCACCGCGACCTTGACGCGGGCGCCGAGGCGGTGCCCGCGGTGCTCGCGCAGCACCAGCGTGGCGCCCTGGTGGGCGCGCTCGGGCTGCTCCAGCGGCACGTGCAGCTCGGTGTAGGCGACCAGCCGGCCGTCGCGGACCGCGCCGCCGGTGAGCACCGTGCGGCCCCGGGCGACGTGCGCCGCCTCGTCCTCGCGGATCCGGGCGACGTCCCAGTGCTCCTCCTCGACCGGCACGTCCCCGCTCGGCGCGTCGGTCGACATCCGGCGGCCGAGCAGGGCGCGGTCCTCGGCCAGGGCGTCCGGCGTCCGGTCCCGCCAGGTGAGCACCTCGTAGTCCTCGCCGGCGGCACGGGCCTGCGTCTCGAGCGCCGCGAGCCGAGCCTCGTCCACCGGCAGCGCCAGGTCGCGGCGGCTCTCCTGCAGGTCGCACGTCCACCCGTGGTGCCGGGCGAACGCGCGCCCGGCGGGATCCGGCACCGGCTCGTCGACCTCCGCGACCAGCGCCGTCCGCCCGGCCGCCGCGGCGATCCGACCGGCCTCCTCCAGCAGCGCGCTGCCGACGCCCCGGCGGCGGGCGTCCGGGTGCACCGCCAGGTCGACGTACGCGACGGTCGTGTTGTCGCGCACCGGCAGGAGCAGCCGCAGCGCGCCGACGACGGCGTCCCCGGCGACCGCGGCCCGGTGGGTGCCCTCCATCGAGCCGCCCGGCTGGGCCAGCCGGCGTCCCAGGGCCACGTGGTCGCGCGCCGGCCGCGGCGGCTCGTCCGGGCGGTCGGCGCGCTGGGTCGCCGCCCACACCTCGCACCAGGCGGCGAAGCGCGCGTCGTCGGGGTCGGTCTCCAGGATCCGCACCTCCCCGTTGTAGCGAGGGGCGCAACGGGGTTTCCCGGTCAGGGGAGCAGGGCGAGCTTCCCGACGACCTCCCGCCGGGCCAGCCGCGTAAGGGCGTGCGCGGCCTCGTCGAGCGGGAGGGAGATGGGCGCCGGCGGCCGGAGCTCGCCGCGCGCGATGCGACCGAGGACGTCGGACACGAGCGCGTTCGCGGCCGCGGGGTCGGTCCGGGCCCAGTCACCCCAGTCGACCCCGATGACGCTGCGGTTGCGCAGCAGGACGACGTTGGCCGGCAGCCGGGGGATCTCCCCGCCGGCGAACCCGACCACGCAGAACCGCCCGTAGCCGGTGAGCGAGCGCAGCGCCGTCTCGGCCAGCGGGCCGCCGACCGGGTCGATGACGACGTCCGCCCCGCCCCCGGTCACCTCGCGGACGCGCTCCTTCAGGTCGGTGTAGTCGAGGACGACCTCGGCACCGGCCGCGGTGGCGGCGGTCCGCTTGGCCTCGCTGGAGGCGGCGCCGAGAACCCGGGCGCCGGCCGCGCGGGCGACGTCCACCGCGGCCAGGCCGATCGCCCCGCCCGCGCCGAGCACGAGGACCCACTCACCGGGCTCGACGCGCACACGGTGTGCCAGGGCGAAGGACAGGGTGCTGTAGTTCTCGATCGCGGTGGCCGCGAGCTCCGGCGCCAGGCCCGGCGGCAGCGGGCACAGCGCTGCGGCGGGGACCACGAGGTGCGTGGTGAACCCGCCACCGGCCATCGACAGCACGGCGACCGGGTCGCCGAGCTCGACCGCCCCGACGCCCTCGCCGACGGCGCGCACCCGGCCGGCGACCGCCGACCCCGGCGTCCAGGGCAGCGGGGGCCGCACCTGGTAGCGCCCCTCGACCATCAGGCCGTCCACGAAGCTGACCGCGGCCGCCTCGACGGCCACCACCACCTCGCCGGGTCCCGGTGCGGGGTCGGGCTCCTCCACGAGGGCCAGTCCGTCGACCGGACCGAACTCCCGACACACGATGCGCCGCACGCGTCCTCCTCGGTGACCGTTCCGATCAGGGCAGGGCGAGCAGTACCCGGCCGGTGGCGCCGGCGTCCACCCGGTCGTGCGCGGCCGCGATCTCGTCGAGCGGGAGGACGGCGCCGACCGGGACCGACAGCGCGCCGTCGGCGGCCGCGGCAGTCAGGTCGGCGGCCGCTGCCGCTTTCCCTCGGCCGGGAAGCCGTCGCTGCCGAGCAGGCGCAGTGTCCCGTTGTCGAAGAGCACCGGACGTTGCCGGACGCTCCCGCGGGAACGCTGCAGGGCGGCGACCCCGACGCCCCTGGCGCCCGCCGTCCGGCCACGGGTGCGACGGCATGCCTCTGAGCTGCCCACTGTGGGCTAGCTCGGGTGGACGTGTCGAGCTGCCCAGAAGGACGATCGGTGACCGGGCCATCGCCGGGCACGACGCCGCGCCCGGTTCCCCGCCGGCGACAGCGTGCGGAGAGCCCGCTGCTCCCGGCCGGAACTATCGTCGCCGCCCAGTACCCCGGCCAGTGGGGAGAGGCTCATGGCACGCGGCGTCGCTCTTGCAGACATCCACCCGTCCGTCGAGGCGGGGGTCAACAACCAGGACCTGGACGGCCTGATGGCGCTCTACGCGCCGGACGCGACGATGGTCCTGCCGGACGGGTCGACCGTGACCGGTACCGAGGCCATCCGCGAACAGTGGGCCGGGCTCCTCTCGATGGGTGGGCAGATGACGCTGCGCAGCCGCTACGCCATCGAGGTCGGTGACCTGGCCATCCTCAGCAACGAGTGGACGTACACCGCGGGCGAGCTGGCGATGGGCGCGACCACGGCCGAGGTCGCCCGGCGCCAACCCGACGGGAGCTGGCTGTACGTCGTCGACCACCCCTTCGCAGGACTGGACGCCGACGAGCTGGCCGCTCTGGCCGCGGCGTTGGAGGGCTGAGTCCGCGCGGGTGCTGCCTCCCGCGTCGCCGGCGCCGGGCCCGGCCGACAGCCCCGGGCCCGGAGAACGGCGATGGGGGTGCCGTCCCCGGGGCACGGCGTCAGCGCAGCCGGACGGGCAGGCGGGTCAGGCCGCGCATGAGGATGCTCTGCCGCCAGGTCAGCTCGGCGGGGTCGACGGCGAGGGCCAGGTCGGGGAAGCGGGCGAGCAGGGTGCGGAACGCGATCTCGCCCTCCAGCCGGGCCAGCGGCGCGCCCAGGCAGTGGTGGATGCCGTGCCCGAAGGCCAGGTGCCCGGCCTCGCGGTGCAGGTCCAGCTCGTCGGGGTCGGCGTAGTGCTCCGGGTCGCGGTTGGCCGACGCCAGCGACACCAGCACCACCTCGCCGGTGGGGATGGTGGTGCCACCGACCTCGACCGGCGCGGTGGTGTAGCGGAACGTGGCCAGGTTGACCGGCCCGTCGAAGCGCAGCAGCTCCTCGACCGCGGCCGGTACCAGGTCGGGGTCGGCGCGCAGCTCCGCGAGCCGGTCGGGACGGCGCAGCAGCGCCAGCACCCCGTTGCCGATGAGGTTGACCGTCGTCTCGTGGCCGGCGACCAGCAGCAGGAAGGCCATCGACACGGTCTCGTCGGCCGAGAGCCGGTCGGCGTCCTCGGAGGCGGCGACGATCGCCGACAGCACGTCGTCCGCCGGGTGCGCCCGCTTCTGCGCCACGAGGTCGGTCAGGTACACGGCCATCGACATGCCGGCGGCGGTGCGCTCGTCGACCGCGCCGTCGGAGGACAGGAGCGTGTTCGACCAGCGGCGGAACGACGTCCGCTCCGCGTCCGGCACCCCGAGCAGCTCGCAGATGACACCCATCGGCAGCGGGAAGGCGAAGGCATCGAGCAGGTCCACCTCCGCGGGTCCGGCGGCCATGCGGTCGGCGAGCCGCCCGGCGATCGCCTCGATCTGCGGGCGGAGGGCGGCGATGGCCCGCACCGTGAAGGCCCGGCTGACCAGCTTGCGCAGCCGGGTGTGGTCGGGCGGGTCGGTGCTGAGCATGTGCCGGTTGAGCTCCTGGGCGAACACCGCCTGCGCCCCTGGCGGCAGCGCCCTGCGCTCCAGCACCCGGGCGAACCCGTCGGCGTCCTTGGCCAGCCGCGGGTCGGTGAGCGCCTCCCGGACGTCGCCGTACCGGGTCACCAGCCAGACCGGCATGCCCACCGGGGTGACCGCCCGCGCGACCGGTTCCTCCCTGCGCAGCCGGGCGTAGAGCGCGTGCGGGTCGGCGAAGAACGCCGCGTCGAGCGGGACGACCGGGGCTGCGAGGTCCATCGCCCGAGGCTCCCGACGCCGCCGAGCGGGCACCAGGTACCTAGGTCCTGCCTCCCACGACGACTCTGGACGCCCGCGGGCACCCGGCACTACGGTCCCCGGCCACCACGGGTGCCCCGTGCCGACCACGCCCGGCCGGCCCCACCCATGGCGTTCCCCGAGCAGGCGCCCGCGCGGCGCCGGTCAGGACCGTGCCCGTGTCCGACTCCCCGAGCTCAGCAGCACCCCGCCGTCGCAGGCTCAGGTCGGCCGGCACGGCCGCGGCCGTCGCGAGCCTGACCGCCCTGACGTCGGCCTGCGCGGCCGCCGGCGGCGCCGTGGCCGGGCCCGCCCCCGCGCCCGCGCCCGCGACGAGCACGCTGCCACCCGTGCCACCGGCGACGGCGCCGTCCCTGAGCCAGGAGCAGGTCGATCACGCGGTGAGCAGCCTGGACGGGCTGGTGACGGACGCCATGGACCGCACCGGGGTCCCCGGCGTGGCCGTCGCCGTGGTCTACCGGGACCAGGTCGTCTACTCGAAGGGCTTCGGGGTCCGGGAGGTCGGCAGGCCCGAGCTCGTGGACCCGGACACGGTGTTCCAGCTCGCCTCGGTGTCCAAGCCACTGGCGTCCACCGTCATCGCCGGCGTCGTCGGGCAGGGTGTCGTCGAGTGGGACCAGCCGGTCGGTCGGTACGACCCGTCCTTCGCCCTGAACGACCCCTACGTCACCGAGCACGCCACCCTCGCCGACCTGCTGTCGCACCGCAGCGGACTGCACACGGGGGCGGGGGACCTGCTCGAGGACCTCGGCTTCGACCGCGAGTACGTCCTGTCGCACCTGGACCAGCAGCCCCTGGACCCGTTCCGGTCGAGCTACAACTACAGCAACTTCGGGTACACGGCGGGCGGGGAGGCCGTGGCCGTCGCCACGGGGACGTCGTGGGAGGACCTGGCCGACCAGGTGCTCTTCGACCCGCTGGGGATGACCGACACCAGCTACCGCCGCGAGGACTACGTGGCCGCGGCGAACAAGGCCGTCATCCACGTGCCGGCCGGCGACGGGACCTGGGTGGCCCGCTACACCCGGGACGCCGACGCCGAGGCGCCCGCCGGTGGTGCCAGCTCCTCCGTGCGTGACCTGGCCCAGTGGATCCGCCTCCAGCTGGGCAACGGCGTGCACGACGGCACCCAGGTCATCGACCCCGACGCGCTGGCGGTCACCCGTGTCCCGCACTCGGTCTCCAGTCCGCCGGCGTCCCCGGACGCCCGCACCGGCTTCTACGGCCTGGGCTGGAACGTCTCCTACGACGACCAGGGACGGCTGCAGATCGGGCACTCCGGTGCCTTCGCCCTCGGCGCCGCCACCTCGGTGCTCATGCTCCCCGGCGAGCAGCTCGGCATCGTGGCCCTGACCAACGGGCACCCCGAGGGGATCCCCGAGGCCATCACCGCCGGCTTCTTCGACGTCGCCGGCCACGGGGAGCCGACCGTCGACTGGCTCACCTTCATCTCCGGCGTCTTCGCCCGGATCGAGCAGGCCGACGTCCCGGAGACCGACTGGTCGCAGCCGCCGGCCGACCCGCAGCCGGCGCGCGACCTCGCCGCCTACACCGGCACCTACGCCAACTCCTACTACGGGCCGCTCACCGTCACCGCGGACGGCGACCGCCTCGCCATGACGATGGGCCCGGCGGAGGCGCCGACGACGTTCCCGCTGACCCACCACTCCGGCGACGTCTTCACCTTCGAGTCGATCGGCGAGAACGCCAACGGCCTGGCCGGGGCCCTGTTCACCCTCGACGGCGGTGGGGCGGCGGCGAGCGTGCGGCTGGACTTCTACGACCGGGAGGGGCTGGGCACCTTCACCCGCGAGTGACGCGCTCCCGGCCGTCCTGACCCTCCCGGCCGACGCCGAGGGAGGGTCAGGCGGACGCCGGGGCGCGCCGGGCGAACGGCGGCGCGTGCTCGGGCCGCAGCCCCACGCCGATCAGGTACGCCGGGACGACGGAGAGCTGCGGGAACCGCTGCACCAGCGCGAGCACCGGCTTCGGCGGGCCGGTCCGCCGTCCCTCGACCAGCGGGCCCACGAAGCCGCGGTGCAGCGCCCGCTGCAGGGTCTGCACGGCCACGGTCGGCAGGATCCGGCGGGCGCGCACGGCGGCCAGGTCGGAGGGGCCCACCGTGCCGTTCCGCAGCGGCTCGGCCAGCAGGGTCGCGGCGGCGACGGCGTCCTGGACGGCGAGGTTGATGCCGACACCGCCGACCGGCGACATCGCGTGCGCGGCATCGCCGATGCACAGCAGCCCGTCGACGTGCCACTGCACCAGCCGGTCGACCCGCACGTCGAGGTGCTTGACGTCGTCCATCGAGCGCAGCGTGTCCAGCCGGTCCCGGAACTCGGGGATGAGCTCGGCGACGTCCGCGCGGAACGCCTCGATCCCGCGGGCCCGCAGCTGCGCGTCGGTGCCCTTGCGGCCGATGTAGGCGATCTGCAGGAAGTCCTCGCGCGGGATGACGACGGCGAACCGGCCGGGCGCCGCGTGGGGGGACAGGGCGGAGGGGCGGTCGTCGGGCAGGCGGGGGACCCGGAACCACCAGGCGTCGATGGGGACGGCGAACTCCTTGGGCCGCAGCCCCGCCTGCCGTCGGGCGAGGGAGTGCCGGCCGTCGCAGGCCACGGTCAGGTCGGCACGGATCTCGCCGGTGTCGCCGTCCGCCGTCCGGTAGCGCACCCCGCGGACCCGCTCGCCCTCGCGCAGGAGGTCGGTCATCTCGGTCGACATCCGCAGCGTGAACGTCGGCTCGCGCCGCCCGGCGTCGGCGAGCAGGTCGAGCAGGTCCCACTGCGGCGTCATCGCGATGTAGGGGTAGGGGACGTGCAGCCGGCGGAAGTCCCCGAGGGTCACGGTGCCCCCGTCGGCCGTGGGGATGACGACCTGCTCGACCTTCGTGTGCGGCAGCCGGTCGAACTCCCCGGCCAGGCCCAGCTCGTCGAGCAGCTGCAGCGTCGAGGGGTGCACGGTGTCGCCGCGGAAGTCGCGGAGGAAGTCGGCGTGCTTCTCCAGCACGGTCACCTCGACGCCGGCGCGGGCCAGCAGCAGGCCCAGCACCATGCCGGCGGGCCCGCCGCCGACCACCACGCAGGTCGTGTGCTCACTCATGCGCCGGCCTCCCGTCGGCCACCCGGGACGCGTCCGGCGTCGCGGAGCGGTTGTGACGTCCCCTCTCTACCGTCGGGTCCTCCGGACGGGAAGGGCAACCCGACCCCGTTCCCGTGGCCGGGCGCCAGGTGGTCGGCGAGGTCCACCGCCGGCGGACGAAGCGGACCGCGCCGTCCCCGACCGCCGTCACGACGAACGGGCACGCGGGCCGGTCGACGACCACCCCTGCGCCGTCGCGCTCCGCGGATCGCACCGGGCCCACCCGCAGCGACTGCAGTGCCGCACGGTGCGTCGTGCGGAACCGCTCGACGGCGGCCCGGGGGGCCGCCGGTGCGGGGTCCTGCGCGCGGCCTCCCTCGGGTGACCGGCGGGTCGGTCACCAGCAGCACGTCGTCGCGGCCCGGACGTCGCTGGGGGTCTGGACCGCGGGGGCACGCCGCGTCGGGCGATCGGCACCGCACCGGCCGGCCAGTGCGCGCGACGAGCCGGCCGGGTGACCGGCCGGCTCGTGGACCGCGGACGTCAGGGCTTGACGGCGAGCACCGGGCGGTCGGCGTCGAGCAGGATCCGCTGGGCGGTGCTGCCCATGAGCAGCTTGCCCACCGGGGAGCGCTTGCGCAGGCCGATCACGATCATCTCGGCGTCGACCGCGCTGGCGACGCGCACCACCTCGTCGGCGACGTCGCCGGTGTGCGCCTCCTGGTGCACCTCGACGTCGACGCCGGCCGCGGCACCGCGCTGCACCAGCGCCCGCACCGCGCCCTCGTCGGCCATGGCCGCGCTGACCGGTGCGCCTTCACGCGGAGTGTTGAGCAGCACCAGCCGCCCGCCGCGGCGGCCGGCCTCCTCGACGGCCGCGGCGAAGGCGGCGTCCCCCTCGGGCGTCGGGACGTAGGCGACGAGGACGGTCACACGAGCTCCTTGGTGTGGGGGGCGTCGGCGGCCTCGGAGGCCGCGCGGCGGCGGTGGCGGAGGGCCTGGACGACGGGCAGCAGCGCGACGAGCACGAACAGGAGGAACAGGACGCCGGAGATCGGCCGGGTGACGAAGCCGGTCGGGTCGCCGTCGAAGATGAGCAGCGAGCGGCGCAGCGAGTCCTCGAGCAGCGAGCCGAGCACGAAGGCCAGCACCAGCGGGCCGGGCTCGAAGCCCAGCTTCTTCATCAGGTAGCCCAGGGCGCCGAAGACGATCACCAGCACGATGTCGAAGACGCTGTTGTTGACCGTGTAGACGCCGATCAGCGTGATGAGCACCGTGACGGGCGCCAGGATCGACGGGCGGACCCGCAGGATGCGCACGAACAGGCCCACCAGCGGGATGCTCATGATCAGCAACAGGATGTTGCCGATGTACATCGAGTTGACCACGCCCCAGAAGAGGTCCGGCTCCTGGGTGACCAGCTGCGGGCCCGGGCTCACGCCCTGGATGAGCAGCGCGCCGAAGATGACCGCCATGGTCCCGTTCGCCGGGATGCCGAGGGTCAGCAGCGGGATGAACGACGACGTCGCGGCCGCATTGTTCGCCGTCTCCGGGGCGGCGACGCCCTCGACGGCGCCCTTGCCGAAGCGCTCCGGCGTCTTCGACCGGCGCTTCTCGACCGCGTAGGCGACCAGGGAGGCGATGGTGGCGCCGCCGCCGGGGAGGATGCCCAGGACGAAGCCGAGGACCGAGCCGCGGCCGATCGCGCCGGAGGACTGCCGGAGGTCTCTCCGCGACGGCCAGACGTTGGCCACCTTCGAGGGGGCGTGCACGACCCGGTGGCGCTCCTCGAGGTTGTAGAGGATCTCGCCGAGGCCGAACAGGCCCATCGCGATCGGCACGAAGTCCAGGCCGTCGGCCAGGTTCAGGTTGTCGAAGGTGAACCGCTCGGCGCCGCTGAAGGTGTCCCGCCCGACGGTGGCGAGCAGCAGCCCGATGCAGGCGGCCGCCACGGCCTTGAGCCGGCTGCCGCCGCTGACCGTCGCGACGAGCAGGATGCCGAGCAGCGCGAGCGCGGTGTACTCGGGCGGCCCGAAGTCGAGCGCGAAGCCGGCGACCAGGGGAGCCACCAGGGTGAGGGCAAAGACCGACACCGTGCCGCCGACGAAGGAGCCGATGGCGGCGATGCCCAGTGCCGTGCCTGCCTGCCCCTTGCGGGCCAGCGCGAAGCCGTCGAACACGGTGACCACCGAGGACGCCTCGCCGGGCAGCCGCAGCAGCACCGAGGTGATCGTGCCGCCGTACTGGGCCCCGTAGAAGATCCCCGCGAGCATGATGATCGCGGTGACCGGCTCGATGCCGTACGTGATCGGCAGCAGGATCGCGATGGTGGCGGCCGGTCCCAGACCGGGCAGGACGCCGACCAGCATGCCGATCACGACGCCGATCAGGCAGTAGAGGAGGTTGGTCGGCTCGAGCACGACGCCGAAGCCGTCGAGCACCGGGGCGAAGTCCACGGCGTCTCCTAGAACAGGTGGGGGATGGGCACCGAGAGGGCGCCCACGAAGATGGCGTAGAACGCGGTGACGAGGCCGAGGGTCAGGAGCAGCGACAGGCGCCACGACTCGCGACCGAGGAACCGCAGCCAGACGAAGCACAGCAGCGCGGCCGGGATCTCGAAGCCGATGACCGGCAGGAGGACGACGAAGACCACCATCGTGGCCAGCCCGGCGAGAACGAGCAGGCTGGCGCGGGTGAAGCGCTCGGCGTCGTGCGTGTAGCGGGCCGCGGCGAGCATGCCGACCCCGATGAGCACGGTCACGACGGCTACCAGCAGCGGCCAGGTGCCGGCCGCGGGGCCCGCGGCGGTGCCCAGGCCCAGGGCGTTCGAGCCGAACAGGGCCGCCACCCCGATCGCCAGCACCGCCAGGGCGGTGACGACGTTGGTCACCGGACCGGCCGCGGGCGGCCGGCCCTCGTGCTCGGTCTCCTCGACCAAGTGCACGGCCTCCTCGAGGCTCATGTGCTCGAGGTCCGGCTCCGGGGAGCGGTGGTCGTCGACGACGGGAGCGCCGGCGCGGGTGGGCTGCGCCGGCCCCTGCGGGGAGGCCCCGGCGGCCGTGCGGCCGCCGGGGCTCCCCGGGACGTGCGCCCCGTCGTGGGGAGAGCTCACTGGTCTCCGCCGAGGTCGATGCCGTACTGCTCGATGACCTTGCGGTAGTTCTCCAGGTTGGAGGTGTACTCCTCGGTCACCTGGGCGCCGTCGACCTCCCACGGGGTGAGCTGGTTGTCGGCGTTGAACTGCTGGTAGGCGTCGGTCGCGAAGGTGGCGTCCAGCGCCTGGCTGAGCCGGTCGACCACCTCGGCGGAGGTGCCCTTCGGAGCGACGAGCGCCCGCGACTGCTGCACCGGCACGTCGTACCCGGCCTCCACGGCGGTCGGGGTGTCGGGCAGGTAGCTCGGCCGCTCCTCGGCGAAGGTGACGATCGGGGTCAGCTCGCCGGCCTCGATCTGCTCGATCGCCTCACCGAGCTGGATCGAGCCGACGTCGACCTGGCCACCCAGGACGGCGGTCAGCGTCGGGGAACCGCCGTCGAAGGGCACCGAGGTGGCGTCGATGTTCGCCTGGGCGAACAGCAGCTCCTGGGAGAGCTGGCTGCCGGTGCCCACGCCCGTGGTGCCGAAGGTGATCGGGCGCCCGGCGTTCTTCAGATCCTCGACCGTCTTGAAGCCGGAGTCGGGCGCGGTGACGAGCACGTAGTCGTCGAGCGAGAGCCCGCGGACCGGCTCGTAGTCCTCGATCGAGACGGCCTCGTCCTCGCCCACCGCGAAGGGGGTGATGTAGGCGAGGCTGCCGTTGAAGATCGCCAGGGTCTGCCCGTCCGGCTCCTCGCCGGCGAGCTCCTGGAGGGAGAGCGCGCCGTTGGCGCCGGGGCGGTTCTCGACGGTGACCGCGACCCCGAGGTCGTCGGACATGCCCTCGGCCGCGGCGCGGGCGATGAGATCGGTGCTGCCGCCGGGGTCGGCGCCGACGAGGATCGTGACCGGACCGTCGGGGTACTCGGCCGCGTCGGCGTCGCTGCCGCCGCCGACGTTGCCGCCACAGGCGGCCAGCGACAGGGCCAGGGCGAAGCCGGTGCCGGCCGTCGCCCAGCGGCGCGCGCGGTTGTTCGTCGTCATGAGAGTTCTCCTCGGGAGCCAGCCGTGGTCCGGCCGCGGGCGGTGTGAGTGGCGTCACGGACGCCGGGTCGTCGGCGAGCCTAAGAAGCCTGGCTCATGCCTGTCCAAATCCATTGAGGCATCGGTTGATACCTTGTCGGCATGGCCTTCACGCTGGAGCAGCTCCGCGGGTTCGTCGCCGTCGCCGACGAGCTGCACTTCGGTCGTGCCGCCGCTCGGCTGAAGATGACCCAACCGCCGCTGAGCCGGCAGATCCAGAAGCTCGAGCGGGTCGTCGGCGCCCAGCTGCTCGAGCGGGACAACCGGCGGGTCACCCTGACCGCCGCCGGCCAGGTCTTCCTCGTCGAGGCCCGGAGGCTGCTCGGCCTGGCGGACTCCGCGCCCGAGCTCGCCCGGCGGGTGTCGTCGGGGGCCAGCGGCGTGGTGCGCATCGGCTTCACCGCCGCCTCGACCTACGGCATCCTCGGCCAGCTGCTCAACGACCTGGCGCAGGAGCTGCCCGACGTCGACGTCGACCTCGCCGAGATGGTGACCCGCGAGCAGGTCGCCGGCCTGCTCAACGAGGAGGTCGATCTGGGCCTGGCGCGCCCACCTTTCGACGAGGACGCCTTCGGGCACCGGCTGCTGCACCGCGAGGCGCTGCTCGTGGCCGCGCCGGAGGGGCACCGGCTGCTGGAGCTCGGCCGCTCCGTGACCGCCGCCGACCTCGCGTCGACCCCGGTCGTCATGCACTCGCCCACCCAGGCGAAGTACTTCTACGACCTGGTGGCGGGCGTCGCGCCGATCGCCGCCGAGAACACCGTGCACACCGTGAGCCAGGTGCTCACCATGCTCTGGCTCGTGGCGGCCGGCCGCGGGGTGGCCTTCGTCCCGGAGTCCGCCGCGCGGCTGCCGATCGAGGGCGTGGCGTTCGTCCGGCTGGAGACGCCGGTGCCCGAGCCGGTGGAGCTGCACCTGCTCTGGACCAAGGACTCGAAGAACCCCGCGCTGTGGCGGGCGCTCGCCGTGCTGGAGCGGCGCGCCGGCCGACTCTGATACCAACCGGGCATCGCGCGATGCGAAAGTGCTCTTGGACGTGCATCGTCTGTGGTTCCTACGGTGGCCGCGACCACAGCCCGCGCCGCCGGAGGACCCCGGCGCGGACCCGTCGGACCCAAGGACACGATCCCTGTGACGCTGCTGCCCCCGGACGCCCTCGCTGACCGGCTGAAGTCCGGCCTGCTCTCCTTCCCGGTGACCCACTTCGACGCCGCGCTCCAGTTCGACGAGGCCCGGTACCGCGAGCATCTGGCGTGGCAGGCGGGCTACGACGTCGCCGGCCTGTTCGCCGCGGGTGGCACCGGCGAGGGCTTCTCGCTGACGCCGGCCGAGATCGACCGGGTCGTGCGCGTCGCCGTCGACGAGGTGGCCGACCGGGTGCCGGTCATCGCGCCGGCCACCGGCGGGACCGCCGTCTCGGTGGCGCAGGCCCAGGCCGCGCAGGCCGCCGGCGCCTCCGGGCTGCTGCTCTTCCCGCCCTACCTGACCGAGGCCAGCCAGCAGGGCCTCGTCGAGCACATCAGCGCCGTGTGCCGCGCCACCGACCTCGGCGTCATCGTCTACAGCCGCGCCAACGCCGTCCTCACCGACGCCACCGTCGCCGAGGTCGCCGAGCGCAACCCCAACCTGATCGGCCTCAAGGACGGCGTCGGCGACATCGAGCAGATGACCCGCACGT
>DATIMX010000203.1:0-19747 GCA_035474935.1 Geodermatophilus sp.
ACCTCGCCGAGTGGGCGCCGCTGCTGCCGCCCGACGCCACCCTGCTGTCGCTGATGAAGGGCGTGGAGCTGGGGACGACGAAGCGGATGAGCGAGGTCATCTGCGAGGTCACCGGGGCGGGCACCGACCGCGTCGCGGTGCTGTCGGGGCCGAACCTCGCCCGCGAGATCGCGGAGGAGCAGCCGGCCGCGACGGTGATCGCCTGCACCGACACCGGGCGCGCCGAGCGGCTGCAGGCCGCCTGCCACACCCGCTACTTCCGGCCCTACACCAACCCCGACCTGGTGGGCTGCGAGCTGGGCGGGGCGGTGAAGAACGTCATCGCGCTGGCATGCGGCATCGCCGAGGGCCTGGGGTTCGGCGACAACACGCGCGCCTCGCTGATCACCCGCGGACTGGCCGAGACCGCCCGCCTGGGCATGGCGCTCGGGGCGGAGCTGACGACGTTCGCGGGGCTCGCCGGACTCGGCGACCTGGTCGCCACCTGCAGCTCGCCGCTGTCCCGCAACCGGACCTTCGGCGAGAAGCTGGGCCGCGGGATGTCGGTGGCCGAGGTGCAGGAGAGCACCCGGCAGACGGCGGAGGGCGTGAAGAGCTGCCGCTCGGTGCTCGACCTCGCCCGGGCGCACGGCATCGACGTCCCGATCACCGAGGCGGTCGTCCGCGTCTGCCACGAGGGGGAGGCCCCCGCGCAGATGGTGCGGGAGATCATGTCCCGCGAGGCCAAGCCGGAGTGAGCGGACAGGGGCGTGAGCATCGCAGCGAGGAACGAGCGAGGAGCGGAGCGCCCCGCGGGAGCGAACCGGGGGCAGTGAGCCGGTCCTCCTGGGGGGACGGCACCCGCTCGGTCCGGGCGGGGGAGGGCGCCCCGGTCGCCGGTGCCCCCCTGCGCCCCTCGCCGGTCTTCGCCGCGCCGTTCCACCTCGCCGACGCACCGCCCCGCGCGGGCGGCGCCGACGCCTACGCCCGCACCGAGCAGCCGACGCTGCGCGACTTCGAGGGCGCCGTCGGCGAGCTGGACGGCGGCCGCTGCCTCTCCTTCGCCA
This sequence comes from Geodermatophilus sp., assembly GCA_035474935.1. Classification (GTDB taxonomy): domain Bacteria; phylum Actinomycetota; class Actinomycetes; order Mycobacteriales; family Geodermatophilaceae; genus Geodermatophilus. The sequence continues at coordinate 1,047 of DATIMX010000203.1, forward strand.
CCGGGATGGCGGCCCTGACGGCGGCGGTCCTCGCCTGCGCCGGGTCGGGCGACCGCGTGGTGCTGCCCTCGGACGGCTACTACACGACCCGGCTGCTCGCGGCCGGGGAGCTGGCGCGGTTCGGCATCGAGGTGACGTACGTGCCCACCCTCGGCGTGGAGGAGCTCGCCGCGACCGGCGGGCTGGACGGCGCCCGCCTGGTCCTGCTGGAGACGCCGAGCAACCCCCAGCTCGACGTCTGCGACGTCGCCGCCGTGTCCCGCGCGGCGAAGGCCGCCGGCGCGCTCGTGGCGGTCGACAACACCACGGCCACGCCGCTGGGGCAGCGGCCGCTGGCGCTGGGCGCGGACATGACCGTGGGCAGCGACACGAAGGCGCTGACGGGGCACAGCGACCTGCTGCTCGGCCACGTGAGCACCGCCGACGACGAGCTCTACGCGCGGTTGAAGGGCTTCCGCGACCGGACCGGCGGCACCCCCGGCCCCTTCGAGGCGTGGCTCGGCCACCGCTCGATGAGCACTCTCGACCTGCGGCTGGCCCGCCAGGCGGCGAACGCGGCGGCCGTCGCGGACCTGCTCGCGGCCAGCCCGGCCGTCACCGGCGTCCGGTGGCCGTGGCGGCCGGAGGACCCGTCCTTCGCGCTGGCCTCCCGGCAGATGCTGCGGCCCAACGGCGTGGTCTCGGCCGAGCTGGCCGACGAGTCCGCCGTCCAGCGGCTGCTCGCCGGGACCCGGCTGTGGACGGCCGCCACCAGCTTCGGCGGCGTGCACAGCACGATCGACCGCCGCGCCCAGTGGGGCGGGGACGCCGTCCCGGCCGGGTTCGTGCGGCTGTCCTGCGGCATCGAGGACACCGCCGACCTGCTCGAGGACCTCTCAGTCGCCCTGGTTGCCCTCGACTGAGCGGGCGACCCGCCGGGCGTGCGCGCCGCGGGCCGTCATCCAGATGCTGAGCCCCCAGTAGTAGGCGATGTAGACCAGCGACGCCGCCACGACCACCGGGTTCGGGTCGGGCAGCTGCACCACGAGGACCCCGTAGAGGACCGCCCAGACGGCGCTGAGCGTGAGGGTGAGCCCCTGCAGGGCCCGCGTGCGCGAGGGGTACAGGTAGCGGATCGGCACGAACACGAGCACCGCGAAGACGACGATCGTCACGCTGCTCACCAGGTCGCTGACGTCGAGCACGATCACGTAGAAGGCGACGATGTTCCAGTAGCTCGGGAAGCCGAGGAAGAAGTGGTCGGTCGTCTTCGCGTCGACCCGGCAGAACTGGTAGCAGGACGCGAGCAGGGGCAGCGCCGCGACGGTCCAGCCGACCGGGCCCTCGGGCAGGTAGCCGGTCGTCCAGAGCAGCACGACCGGGGCGAAGACGTACGTCAGGTAGTCGACGATGTTGTCCATCAGGGCGCCGTCGAACCAGGGGATCGTCTCCTTGACCCGGAAGTGGCGGGCCAGCATGCCGTCGGTGCCGTCGATGAACAGCGTCGCCAGCCCGAGCCACAGGGCCGCCTCCACGTCGCCCTCGAACGCCGCCAGGACGATCAGCAGGCCGAGGACGGAGCCACTGGCGGTGTAGAGGTGGACGGCGGCGCCCGCGAGGCGCATGCCCAGGGAGAACGTCGCCGTCGGCGCGGCGTCCCCCGTCCCGGGGCCCTCGGTGGCCGACGCGGCGGCCGCGTTCTCGCGCACGCCAAGAGGTTGTCACACCCGCTCCGTTAGGGTCGCCGTGATGAGCAGGATGGCGGGCGACGACGCGGGCAGCGCAGGGTCGGGCAAGGTGCGGATCGCGGTCGTGTTCGGGGGTCGCAGCGCCGAGCACGCCATCTCCTGCGTCTCGGCGGGCAGCGTGATCGCCGCGCTCGACCCCGACCGCTACGAGGTCGTGCGGGTGGGCATCACCCCCGACGGGGGCTGGGTGCTGGCCGACCCCGACCAGCGGCTGGCGATCACCGACGGGAAGCTGCCCGAGGTGACCGGTGGCACCGCCGTCTCCCTCGTCGGCGACCCGGCCGGCCGGGGTCTGGCGGTGCTCGACCCCGGATCGGCGATCGGGCCGGCGCTCACCGGCGTCGACGTCGTCTTCCCGGTGCTGCACGGCGCCTACGGCGAGGACGGCACGATCCAGGGCCTGCTGGAGATGGCCGGGCTGCCCTACGTGGGGTCGGGCGTCTTCGCCAGCGCCGCCTCCATGGACAAGGAGTTCACCAAGAAGCTGCTGTCCGCCGCCGGGCTGCCGCAGGGCGACCACGTCGTCCTCCGCGACGCCTCCGGGGCCGTCAGCCCGGACCCCGCCCTGCTGGACGAGGCGGCTCGCGAGCGCCTGGGTCTGCCGGTGTTCGTGAAGCCCTCGCGCGCCGGGTCCAGCATCGGCATCACCAAGGTCACCGACTGGGCGCAGTTCCCCGAGGCCGTCGCGACCGCCGCCGCGGTCGACGCCAAGGTGGTCGTCGAGGCCGCCGTCCCGGGGCGGGAGATCGAGTGCGGCGTCCTGGCCACGCCCGGCGGCGGGCTGCCCCAGGCGAGCCTCCCGGCGGAGATCCGGCTGCACCCGGGCACCGACTGGTACGACTTCGCCGCCAAGTACCTCGACGACGCCGCGGACTTCGACGTCCCCGCGGACCTCACCGGGGAGCAGACCCGGGCGGTGCAGGAGGCGGCCTGCCGCGCGTACCTGGCGATGGACTGCCGCGGCCTGGCGCGGGTCGACTTCTTCCTCGGCACCGGCCCCGACGGCGCCGAGCGGCTCGTGGTCAACGAGGTGAACACCATGCCCGGGTTCACGCCGATCTCGATGTACCCGCGGATGTGGGCGGCCTCCGGCGTCGACTTCGCCACGCTGGTGGACCGGCTGGTCGAGGTCGCCCTGGCCGACGCGCCGACCGCCGCCGGCCACCCGACGCTGGACGGCACCCGGGCGTGAACCCGGTGGCGGCCGTCGGGCGCGGCGGGCTGGCGCTGCTGCTGGCCCTGCTGACCGGCTGCGCCACCTCGACGGACGGCGACGCGGCCGCCGCACCGGCCGCGGCGACACCGGACACGCCCCGGCAGCTCGAGGCCCTCCTCGTCCCCGACGTGCCCTCCGGCCTGCCGCGCGTGCCCGACGACGCCCTCTCACCGCCGGCGGGGCAGAAGCTGGTCGAGGACGTCGCCGGCTACGCCCAGGACGCCGTCCGCGAGCGCGAGGTGCTCGACGACTACGGCTACCGCTTCGGTTGGGAGCGCTACTGGGGTGCGGGGTCCGGCCCGCTGACCACCGTCGCCGCCCACCAGTTCGAGACGACCGACGGCGCCGCGGCGTTCACCGCGGACCTGGCCGCCCACGAGGCCGAGGTCTACGGCGGCCTGCTGCGCGAGGATCCGCCGGACCTACCCGCGGGGTGCCGGCTGCTGCAGCTCGACGAGGGTGCCCCGGCGGCCGGGGTGGCCGCGCCGGCCGCCCTCGCCTGGTGCGCGCGAGGGGCGTTCAGCCTGACGGTCACCGCCGTCTCCGGGTCGGTGGAGTCGGCGACCGCGGAGGTCCGGGCCGTCGTGGCGGCCCAGCTCGAGCGTCTCCCCCCGTCCTGAGGCGCGGCTCAGCCGCCGGCGTCGACCGGCTGGGCGGGGAGCGTCCCGGTGATGACCGGGCCGAGGGCGGTGACCGGTGCGGAGTCGGTGTCGGCGGAGACGGTCACCTGCACGTAGACCGGCCGGTCGACGGCGGTCCAGACGATGCTGTCCGGGTCGGTGGTGTCGACCAGCCACTCGACGCCGTTGACCTGGATGAGCGGGGACGTCGGCTCCAGCGCGGCGGGCCGCTCGACGCCGCAGACCAGCACCACCGGCGGCTCGCCCCAGGCGTAGGCGTACGGGGAGTCGGACCGGACCGGGCGGGACTGCTCGCCGGCCAGCTCCAGCGGTAGGGCGCCCATGAGCGCCGGGCAGTTCGCGTCGGCCTCCGGGGTCACCGGCGGCACCTCCACCGGCAGCGGCGGCAGGTCGGCCCGCTCGGGCGCCGGCGTGGCCCCGACGTCGGCGACCGCGTCGTCGGCCCGGTCGCCGGCGTCGTCCCCACCGAGGACGCGGGTGAGCACCAGCAGCACGACCACCAGGGGCAGGACGACGGCCGTGACGACCAGCGCCACCCGCCGCAGCGGGTCGTCCGGCCGGGACGGCCGCGGCGGCGGACCGGGTCCCTGGGTGGGGTTCTCGGTCAGGGCGCTCAGATGTTGACGACGGGGCAGGTCAGCGTGCGGGTGATGCCGTCGACCGACTGCACACGGGCGACGACCAGCCGACCGAGCTCGTCGACGGTCTCGGCCTCGGCCCGGACGATCACGTCGTAGGGGCCCGTGACGTCCTCGGCCTTGGTGACACCCGCGATCTCGCTGATGCTCGACGCCACCTGGGCGGCCTTGCCGACTTCGGTCTGGATGAGGATGTAGGCGTGGACCACGGGAAACCTTTCCTCGGCTGGCGCTGCGGGTGCGGCGTCCGCGCCGGTGGGCGGACAGTTGCGCAACCTACCTCAGTGAGCTGGAGGGGCCGGTGACTCGTCCTCGCCCGCTGGTCCCGCGCGACGACCCCGCCGACAGCGTGCGGGTCGTCGGCGAGTTCGGCGTGATCGCGCGCGTGCTCGCGCGGTCCGGCGTCGCGCGGGTCGCCGAGGTCGGGCCCGGCGACGACGCGGCCGTGCTGCGGGCCCCCGACGGCCGTGTGGTCGCCACCACCGACGTGCTGGTCGAGGGCCGGCACTTCCGGCGCGACTGGTCGTCGGCCGAGGACGTCGGGCACAAGGCGGCGGCGGCCAACCTCGCCGACGTGGCCGCGATGGGCGGCGTGACGACCGCACTGCTGGTCGGCCTGGCCTGCCCGCCGGACACCCCGACGACGTGGCTGGAGGGGGTGGCCGCCGGCCTGGCCGCGGAGTGCGCGCCGCTGGGAGCGGCCGTCGTGGGCGGCGACACGGTGTCCGCGGCCCCGGACAGCGGGGGCGTCGTCCTGTCGGTGACCGCGCTGGGCGACCTGGGCGGGCGGGCGCCGGTGCTGCGCTCGGGGGCCCGGCCCGGCGACGTGCTGGCCCTGACCGGCCGGCTGGGCTGGTCGGCGTGCGGCCTGGCCGTGCTGCGGCGCGGGTTCACCAGCCCGGCCGCCGCGGTGGCCGCGCACCGCCGTCCGGCGCCGCCCTACGCGGCCGGCCCGGCCGCGGCCGAGGCCGGCGCGACGGCGATGTGCGACATCAGCGACGGGCTGCTCGCCGACGCCGGGCACGTGGCGGAGGCGAGCGGCGTGCTCGTCGACGTCGACCGGGCTGCTCTGGTCCGGGCGACCCTCGAGCTGCCCGGCCCGCTGCAGCAGGTCGCGACCGCCCTCGGCGGGGACCCGATGGCCTGGGTGCTCACCGGCGGCGAGGACCATGCGCTGCTGGCCACCTTCCCGGCCGGTGCCGATCTGCCGGAGGGCTGGGCGCAGATCGGCACGGTGCGCGAGGGGGAGCCCGGGGTGCGCGTGGACGGCGAGCCGGCCGCAGCGGTCGCCGCGGCCGTCGGGGCGGAGGGGACCGGTCATGCGCACTTCCGCTGACGCCCGGCTGGTCGACGGCCGCCCGGTGGCGCTGCGGGCGGTGCCCTACGACGACCCGCTGGCCCGCGAGCTCGTCGACCGCGTGCAGCAGGAGTACGTGACCCGCTACGGCGGGCCCGACGAGGCCGTGGTCGACCCGGCCGAGTTCGAGCACCCGGAGGGGGTGTTCCTCGTGGCCGAGGTGGACGGCGTCCCCGCGGGGTGCGGCGGCTGGCGGGTGCACGCGCCCGGCGTGGCCGAGGTCAAGCGCGTGTACGTGGCGCCGGAGTTCCGTCGGCAGGGCCTGGCGCAGCTGCTCATGGCCGCGCTCGAGGGCAGCGCGGCCGCGGCCGGCGCCCGGTCGGTGGTGCTGAACTCGGGGTCCCGGCAGCCCGAGGCGCTGGCGCTGTACGCCGCCCTCGGCTACACCTCTGCACCCGGGTACGGCGTGTACGCCGGCCTGCCCGGAGCGGTGTTCCTGGGCAAGCGGCTGACCGGTGAGGAGGAGCGGTGAGCGGAGCCGGAGTGGTGACGATCTCGGCCTCCTACGGCGCCGGCGGTGACCTGGTCGGTCCGGCGGTCGCCGCGCGGCTGGGCCTGGTCTTCCACGACCGCGCCATCCCCGCGCAGGTGGCCGGCCGGCTCGGCGTCCCGCTGGCCGAGGCGGAGGCCAACGACGAGAACGTCGCCCGCGGGTTGTGGCGGATCGTCGCCTCGCTGGGCACCATGCCCGACCCGATGGGCGGCGTCGTGCCGGTGACCGAGCAGCTCGACGAGCGGACGTTCCGCCTGCAGACCGAGCGGGTGGTGCGCGAGATCGCCGACGGACAGGGCGGGGTGGTCCTCGGCCGGGCCGCCGCGCTGGTGGTCGGGGACCGGCCCGACGCGCTGCACGTCCGCCTGGACGGACCCGAGGAGCGGCGGCTCGACGCGGTGGTGGCGCGCACCGGACGCCCGCGCGAGGAGATGCGGCGGGAGCTGCGGGCCAACGACGCGGCGCGCGAGGGGTACGTGCGACGGTCCTACCGCGTGGACGCGACCTCGCCGCGCATCTACCACCTCGTGATCGACAGCACGGCACTGCCGCAGCAGACGGTGGTCGACCTGGTGGTCGAGGCGGCCCGCGCCCGCGGCATCGGCTGAGGCCCCGCCGGGGGAGCCCGGAACGCGACGGAGCCCGGAGGTCCGAGGACCTCCGGGCTCCGCATGGCGATCGGCCCCCTGCAGGTTCCCGCCGCGCGCTCGCGAGTGGCGGGGAGCAGGGGCGGCCCCGTCCCGGGTCCCGCCCTGAGCGTGCGAAGGGTGGGGAGGACGGGGTCCTCTGTCAGGCGCGCACGACCTTGCCCGCGCGGATGCACGAGGTGCAGGCCTTGATGCGGCGACGGTTGCCCGGGGCGACGAGCGCCCGCACGGACTGGATGTTCGGGTTCCAACGGCGCGGCGTCCGCCGGTGCGAGTGCGACACCGACATACCGAAACCGGGCCCCTTGCCACAGACATCGCACACGGCAGCCACGGTGGATCACTCCCAGAGAATTCGTTTCACGGACGGCGGCACGCCGACGCGCCCGCACACAGACCAACGGAGAGTCTAACCGGTCCTCGGCGGAGACGTCGCGGAGGTCGGCGGGACGGCGCCTCCACCCGGTCGTGCACCCGGTGTCGTCGGTCCGCGTGGGTACCCTCCGGCCGTGCTGCCGGCGCTCGACGACGCCGCGGTCGGCCAGTGGTGCCGGGCCGCGGTCGCCGCCCTGTCCGCGGCCCGCGGCCGCATCGACGACCTCAACGTCTTCCCCGTCCCCGACGGCGACACCGGCACGAACCTGCTGGCCACCGCCCAGGCCGCCGCGGCCGCGCTCGACGAGGCGGGGGAGGGCGGCACCGGGTCCGCCTGGGCGCTGCTGGCCCGCGGCGGGGTGCTGGGCGCCCGCGGCAACTCCGGCACCATCCTCGCCCAGCTGTGGCGCGGGCTGGCCGACCAGCTCGCCGGGCAACCCCCGGCCGACGGGCCGACCTTCGCCGCGGCCCTGCAGAAGGCCGCCGACACCGCCTACGGCGCGGTCGCAGACCCCGAGGAGGGGACGTTCCTCACGGTCGCGCGGGCCGGTGCCGAGGCGGCGGTCGCCGCGGTCGTCGCCGGGCGCACCGCCCTGGGCGAGGTCGTGCGGGCCGCGGCCGACGGCGCCCGCGCTGCGCTCGAGGCGACGCCGGGGCAGCTGGCCGTGCTCCGCGACGCCGGCGTGGTCGACGCCGGTGGAGCGGGGCTGTGCCTGGTCCTCGACGCGCTGGTGACCACGGTGACCGGCGTCGAGCCCGACCGCCCGTCGCTGGCCCGCCGGCCCGAGCGCGGGCACCCCCACCACGCCCACGACCACGACGACCTGCCGCACCAGCCGCCGCCCGGGCCGGGCAGCGAGGTGCAGTACCTGCTGGCCGACAGCGACGAGGCGGCCGTGGCGCGGCTGCACGAGCGGCTCGCCGCCCTCGGCGACAGCCTCGTCGTCGTCGGCGTCGACACCTCCGGCGGGCGCGAGTGGAACGTGCACGTGCACGTCGCCGACGTCGGCGCCGCGATCGAGGCCGGCATCGAGGCGGGCCGCCCGTACCGCATCTCGGTCACCCCGCTGGCCCCGGTGCGACCGCCGGCGCCGGTGCCCGACGCGCGGGCGGTCGTGGCGATCGTCCCCGACGGCCGGCTCGCCGAGCTGTTCGCGGACGAGGGCGCCACCGTCGTCCCCTGCGGGCCGGACGGGGTGACCGAGGACGACGTGCTCGCCGCGGTCCTGGGGTCCGGCGCGGCCGGCGTCGTCGTGCTGCCCAACGACCCGACGGTCACGGCCGTGGCCTCCCGCGCGGCCGAGCGCGCCCGCGAGGAGGGGCGCGACGTCGCCGTCGTCCCCACCCGATCGCCGGTCCAGGGTCTCGCCGCGCTCGCCGTCGCCGACCCCGCCCGCCGCTTCGGGGACGACGTCATCACCATGGCCGAGGCGGCCGCGGCGACCCGCTGGGCCGAGGTCACCGTCGCCGAGCACGAGGCGCTGACCAGCGCGGGTCGCTGCGCGCCCGGTGACGTGCTGGGCTCGGCGGAGGGCGACGTCCTGCTGATCGGCGCGGAGCCGGCCGCGGTCGCCTGCGAGCTGCTCGACCGCATGCTGTCGGCCGGCGGGGAGCTGGTCACCCTGGTCGCCGGCGCCGACGGCGCCCTCGCCGACGCCGTGTGCGCGCACCTGGCGGGCGCCCACCCGACGGTCGAGGTGACCCGCTACGACGGCGCGCCCGAGGGGATCGGGCTGCAGGTGGGGGTGGAGTAGTGGCCGTCGGGATGACGACCCGGCTGGATCGGGTGCTCGGTGCCAAGACCGCGAAGGCGATGGCGGAGTCGCTGGGCCTGCTCACCGTCCGCGACCTGCTGCGGCACTACCCGCACCGCTACGCCAAGCGCGGGGAGATGGTCCGCCTGGACGACCTCCAGGTAGGCGACCGGGTGACCGTGCTGGCCCAGGTCCGGTCGGTCGACAGCCGACCGATGCGGCAGCGGCGCGGCACCCTCACCGAGGTCACCGTCGGCGACGGCGCCGGGACGATGAAGCTGGTCTTCTTCAACCACCGGCACGCCCGCCTGGTGCCCGGCGCCTGGGGGCTGTTCGCCGGCACGGTCAGCGAGTACCGCAGCCGGCTGCAGTTCGCCCACCCCGACTGCCACCTGATGACGGGGGACGACGACGACGTCGACTGGGCCCGCGCGCTCATCCCGATCTACCCGGCCAGCAAGGAGGTCTCCAGCTGGGTGATCCAGCGCTCGGTGCGGCTGCTGCTCGACGCCTCCGGCGGCTTCGGCTTCGTCGAGGACCCGCTGCCCGAGCAGCTGCGCGCCCGGCACGGGCTGCCGAGCCTCCCGGCCGCGCTGCTCGACATCCACCGGCCCACGTCGGACGAGGACGTCGAGCGCGCGGAGCACCGGCTCAAGTGGGACGAGGCGCTCACCCTCCAGCTGACCCTCGCCGCCCGCCGCCGCGCCGCTGCGCTGGAACCCGGCGTGGCCCGTCCCCGGCGGTCCGGCGGGCTGCTGGACGCCATCGACTCGGGCCTGCCCTTCACGCTCACCGAGGGCCAGCGCGAGGTCGGGGAGGAGCTGGCCGCCGAGCTCGCCCGCGAGCAGCCCATGCACCGGCTCCTGCAGGGCGAGGTCGGCGCGGGCAAGACCGTCGTCGCGCTGCGAGCCATGGCCCAGGTCGTCGACGCCGGAGGGCAGGCCGCGCTGCTGGCCCCCACCGAGGTGCTCGCCGCCCAGCACGCGCGCAGCATCAGCGCGATGCTCGGGCCGCTGGGCCGCGCCGGCGAGCTGGACGGCGACCCGGCCGGCACCCGCGTCGTGCTGCTCACCGGCTCGCAGAAGGCCGCCGCCCGGCGGGAGGGGCGCGCCGCGGTCGCCGACGGCAGCGCCGGCATCGTCGTCGGCACGCACGCGCTGCTGCAGGCGGGCGTGGACTTCGCCGACCTGGGCCTGGTCGTCGTCGACGAGCAGCACCGCTTCGGCGTCGAGCAGCGTGACGCGCTGCGGGCCAAGGGCAACCGACCTCCGCACGTGCTGGTCATGACCGCCACGCCGATCCCGCGCACGGTCGCGATGACCGTCTACGGCGACCTGGAGACCTCCACGCTGCGCCAGCTGCCCGGTGGGCGCGGCGGCGTGGCCAGCTCGGTGGTCCCGGTCCGCGACAAGCCGGCCTGGCTCGACCGCGCCTGGGAGCGGCTGCGCGAGGAGGTGGCCGCCGGCCGCCAGGCCTACGTCGTCTGCCCGCGGATCGGCGAGGACGCCGCCACCGAGGAGGAGCCCGACGACGCCGACGGCGCCCCGGCCGAGGAGGGCTCGGGCCGCCGTCCGCCGCTGGCCGTCCTCGACGTCGCCGAGCAGCTGCGCGAGGGGCCGCTGGCCGGGCTGCGCCTGGAGGTCCTGCACGGCCGGATGACCCCGGAGGCGAAGGAGGCGACCATGCGCGCCTTCGCCGCCCGCGAGGTCGACGTCCTGGTCGCCACCACCGTCGTCGAGGTGGGCGTCGACGTGCCCAACGCCACCGTGATGGTCGTCATGGACGCCGATCGCTTCGGCGTCAGCCAGCTGCACCAGCTGCGCGGCCGCGTCGCCCGCGGCAAGCACCAGGGGCTGTGTCTGCTGGTCTCCGAGGCGCCCACCACCTCGGCCACCGGGCAGCGGCTGGCCGCGGTGGCCGGCACCTCCGACGGCTTCGAGCTCGCCCGGCTGGACCTCGAGACCCGCCGCGAGGGTGACGTGCTCGGCGCCGCCCAGTCCGGCCGCCGCTCGGGCATCAAGCTGCTGTCGCTGCTGGAGGACGAGGAGCTCATCACCGAGGCACGCGCCGAGGCCACCGCCCTGCTGGAGACCGACCGCGGTCTCGCCGACCACCCGGGCCTGGCGATGGAGGTGGCTGCGCTGGCCACCGACGAGCGCGCCGAGTACCTCGAGAAGGCGTGAGGGAGGCGGGCGGGTGACGCGGGTGATCGCGGGCACCGCCGGAGGACGGCGGCTGAGGGTGCCGCCGTCGGACGTGCGGCCCACCGGCGACCGCGCCCGGGAGGGGTTGTTCAACAGCCTCTCGACGCTGACCGACCTCGAGGGCACCGCCGTCCTGGACCTCTACGCCGGCTCCGGCGCCCTGGGGCTCGAGGCGCTCAGCCGTGGCGCGGCCCAGGTGGTGTTCGTCGAGAACGGCCCGCGGGTGCTGCCGGTGCTGCGCGCCAACATCGACGCGGTGGGCCTGCCCGGCGCACGGGTGGTGTCCGGCTCGGTGCCCACGGTGGTCGCCGGGCCGCCTCCGGCCCGCTTCGACGTCGTGCTCGCTGACCCGCCCTACGCCACGCCGCTGCCCGAGGTCCTCCGGGTGCTCGAGGCGCTGGTCGCGGGGGAGTGGCTGGCCGAGGACGCCGTGGTCGTCGTCGAGCGCTCCAGCCGCGAGGCGCCCTTCGAGTGGCCGACACCGCTGCACGGACTGCGCGAACGCCGCTACGGCGAGGCCGTGCTCCGGTACGGTCGCTGTCCGTGAGGCGAGCGGTCTGCCCCGGGTCGTTCGACCCCGTGACGAACGGCCACGTCGACGTCATCACCAGGGCGGCGGCGCTCTACGACGAACTCGTCGTCGCCGTGCTGGTCAACCCCGGCAAGGCCGGGTTGTTCAGCGTCGACGAGCGCATGGCCCTGCTGCGCGACGCGGTCGCCGACGTGCCCAACGTGACCGTCGACAGCTTCCAGGGCCTGCTCGTCGACTACTGCCGCGACAACGACATCCCGGTGATCGTCAAGGGGCTGCGCGCGGTCAGCGACTTCGAGTACGAGCTGCAGATGGCGCAGATGAACCGCGAGCTGGCCGGGGTGGAGACGCTCTTCGTGCCCACCGCCCCCCAGGTCGGGCACCTGTCCTCCAGCCTGGTGAAGCAGATCGCCACCTTCGGCGGCGACGTCTCGGGGCTGGTCCCCAAGGTCGTGCAGGAACGGCTCACCGCGCACCGGGAGCAGAGTCCATGACCGAGGTCGTCTACCGGCTCTACGAGACCGTCGACGAGCTGAGCAGCGTCATCGAGAACGCCCGCAGCGTGCCGATGTCCGGCGGCTCGTGCATGGTGCCCCGCGACGTCCTGCTCGACCTGCTCGACGACCTCCGGGAGCACCTGCCCGCCGAGGTGCACAAGGCCGGCGCGATCGTCGAGCAGCGCACCGAGATCCTCCAGCAGGCGCAGGCCGAGGCCGAGCGGCTGACCGGCCGCATCCGCAGCGAGACCGAGCAGGTGGTCGGGGCGGCCCGGCGGCAGCGCGAGGAGATCCTCGGCACGGCCCGCCGGCAGCGCGACGACCTGCTCGCCCGCGCCCAGGCCGAGGCCGAGGACCTGCTCGCCCAGGCCGAGGAGGAGGCCCAGCAGATCGTCGAGGAGGCCCGCCGGCACCGCGAGGCGCTGATCGCCGACGGGCAGGCCCAGCAGGCGGAGATCCTGGCGGCCGCGCAGGCAGAGCACGAGCGGCTGATCAGCGAGACCGAGGTCTACCGGGGCGCGGTCGACCGCGCCGACGAGCTCGGCGCGCAGACCGCGGCGGACGTCGCCCGGATGCGCACCGAGGTCGACGAGTACGTCGACACCCGGCTGGCCGACTTCGGCGGCACGCTCGAGCGGATGCTGCGCTCGGTCGAGAAGGCACGGGCCAACCTCCGCGAGTAGAAGGACCCCGCGTCCTCCCCATCCCTCGCACGCTGGGGACGGGGCCCTGACGCGGGGGCCGTTCCAGACGGTCACCACGCTCGGGACGGGGCCCTGACGCGGGGCCGTTCCAGGCCGTCACCAGGCTCGGGGCGGGATGCGGGAAGGGCACCCGCACTCCGGAACGGCGTCGCTCCCCATCGGGTAGGCTGGGCTCCTGGTCCGATCGCCGGAGGTCCCCGCACCCCGGCCGGCCACCTCCCCGATGCCTACCGCGAGTACTGACATGCCTGCCGCACCGCTGCCCCGCCCAGGCGCCGCGTCCACGGACGCCCGGCGTCCCGCCGCCAACCCCTGGTTCGTGGACCTGCGGGAGCTCGGCCGCCGCGCCGGCTCGATGCAGGAGATCGAGCGCTCGCTCCCGGCGCCCGCCGAGTGGCGGGTCGAGCTCATCGGCGTCCCCGAGGGCGCCGAGGTCCGGATGCGGCTGCGGCTGGAGTCGGTCATGGAAGGCGTGCTGGTCTCCGGGGAGGTCGACGTCCCCGTCACCGGCTCGTGCGCGCGCTGCCTGGAGCCGATCGAGGACACCCTCGAGCTCGACGTCCAGGAGCTGTTCGCCTACGAGGGCAGCACCACCGAGGCCACCAGCGAGGAGGACGAGGTCCGCCGCGTCGAGGGCGAGCACATCGACCTCGAGCCGATGGTCCGCGACCTCGTCGTCCTGAGCCTGCCGCTGGCGCCGACCTGCACCGAGGACTGCGCCGGCCTGTGCGTCGACTGCGGGCAGCGGCTCGACGACCTGCCCGCCGACCACACGCACGAGCAGCTCGACCCCCGCTGGGCCGGGCTCGCCGGCCGTTTCGCCTCCGCACCGGGCACCCCCGCTGCGGACAACCCAGAGGAGAACTGACGTGGCCGTCCCGAAGCGGAAGATGTCCCGCGCCAACACCCGTGCCCGGCGTTCGCAGTGGAAGGCCTCCGCGCCGACCCTGACGCCGTGCCCGAACCGGGCCTGCGGCCAGCTCAAGCCGCCGCACCAGGCCTGCTCGAACTGCGGGCAGTACGCGGGCCGTCAGGTCCTCTCGGTCTGACGCCGGCAGGACCAGCCGTGGGGACGACGGTCACCGGTACCCAGCCCGCTCCGGGCGGGGCCGCCGGCCGCTCCCCGGCGGGTGCGGCACACGCCGACCGCGCGACCGCCTGGCTCCTCGACGCCCTCGGTGTCGAGCTGCCCGGCGGCCTGCTGGCGTTGGCGCTGACCCACCGCTCCTACGCCTACGAGCACGGCGGGCTGCCGACCAACGAGCGGCTGGAGTTCCTCGGGGACTCGGTGCTCGGGCTGGTCGTCACCGACGAGCTCTACCGGCGCCACCCCGAGCTGCCCGAGGGCCGGCTGGCCAAGCTGCGCGCCTCGGTGGTCAACATGACCTCGCTGGCCGGCGTCGCCCGCCGGCTCGGGGACGGCGGCCTGGGCCCGCACCTGCTGCTGGGCCGCGGCGAGGAGACCACCGGCGGCCGGGACAAGGACTCGATCCTCGCCGACGCGGTGGAGGCGCTCATCGGCGCCGTGCACGTCGGGCTGGGCCTGGAGGCCGCCGCGGTGATCGTGCACCGGCTGTTCGACCCGCTGCTCGACCAGGCCGCCACCCGCGGCGCCGGCCTGGACTGGAAGACCAGCCTCCAGGAGCTGGGCGCCCGGCTCGGCCTCGGTTCGCCGACCTACGTGGTCGAGGACACCGGCCCCGACCACGCCAAGACCTTCACCGCCGCCGTCGTCCTCTCCGGCACCGTCCACGGCCGCGGTTCCGGGCGCACGAAGAAGGCCGCCGAGCAGGAGGCCGCAGAGGCCGCCTGGCGCGCGCTGTCCGACGGCGCCGGCCCGGACGGCGAGGGAGCCGACGGCGCGGCACCGGACGGTGCGACCGTGCCGGCCGGGTCCGGAGCGGGCTGAGCCGCCGTGCCAGAGCTGCCCGAGGTCGAGGTGGTCCGGCGCGGTCTGGAGCGCTGGCTCGCCGGGCGCACCGTCGCAGCCGTCGAGGTGCGCCACCCGCGTGCCGTGCGCCGCCACCTCGAGGGCGTCGACCACTTCGTCGCCGCGCTGACCGGACGCAGGCTGACCGCCGCCCACCGCCGCGGCAAGTACCTGTGGCTGCCACTGGCCGAGGCCGACGGCACGCCCGCCGGTCAGGCGCTCGTCGCGCACCTGGGGATGAGCGGCCAGCTGCTGGTCGAGAAGCCCTCCCAGCCCGACGAGACGCACCTGCGTGCCCGCGTCACCTTCACCGACGGGGGCCGCGAGCTGCGCTTCGTCGACCAGCGCACGTTCGGCGGGCTGGCGGTGGAGGAGTGCGCCGAGGGCCGTGGGGCGGGCGGAGCCACGGCTGAGCAGATCCCCGGCCGGCTGACGCACATCGCCATCGACCCGCTCGACGAGAGCTTCGACGCCGACACGTTCAGCGCGGCGCTGCGCCGCCGGCGCACCGAGGTCAAGCGGGCGCTGCTGGACCAGACCCTGATCGGCGGGGTCGGCAACATCTACGCCGACGAGTCGCTGTGGCGGGCCCGGCTGCACGGCAACCGCCCGACCGACCGGCTCACCCGGGTGCAGGTCGCCGACCTGCTGGAGGGGGTGCGGGACGTGCTGACCGAGAGCCTCGCCCAGGGTGGCACCTCCTTCGACTCGCTGTACGTCGACGTCAACGGGCAGAGCGGCTACTTCTCCCGGCACCTCGCCGTCTACGGCCAGGCCGACCGGCCCTGTCCGCGCTGCGGGACGCCGATCGTGCGCGAGTCGTTCATGAACCGCTCCAGCTACAGCTGCCCGCACTGCCAGCCGCGCCCGAGAGCCCGTCGCTCGTGAGCGGACAGGGGCGGAAGCCCGTCAGCGAGGAACGACCGAGGAGCGGAGCGCCCCGCGGGAGCGAACCATGGGGGTCGTGACGCGGCGCGCGGTCGCCCTGATCTCGGGCTCGGTGCAGGGCGTCGGCTATCGCTGGTTCGTCCGCGGGCGGGCCGAGGCGGCGGGGCTGGCCGGCTCGGCCACCAACCTGCCCGACGGGCGCGTCGAGGTCGTCCTCGAGGGGCCGGACGCCGCGGTGGACGCCGTCCTGGCCGACCTGCAGGGCCCGCGGGCGCCCGGCGCGGTGACGCGGGTCGACGTCCGGGACGAGCCGGTCGAGGGAAACACCGGCTTCACGACGGCGTGACCAACGTGACACCTCGCTGACACGGGAGCGTTGGAGTGTGCCCGTTGACCTGCGTGTCCGGGCCTGTCACCCTGGGAACACACGGACCGCGCCGACCGTCGTACGGGGCGCAGGTCATCCCCTCACGCAGTCGAAAGGCCGTTGTTGCCATGGCCAAGGCCCTGTTCGGTCACGTCGTCGCCCCCGCGGAGCTCCGAGTAGCCGAGGAGAACGCCGTCCTGCGGGCCAAGGTGCGTCGTCTGGAGCAGGAACTGGAAGGGTTGCGCGCGCAGCGCGACGCCGCCATCGCGCACGAGCTGCTGAGCCTGGCCGGCGACAACGCCGAGCCCGCGCTCGCCTGACGAAGGACCCCTCTGCCCCCCGCCACTCGCAGGCTCGCGACGGGACCCTGCAGAGGGGCCGACCGCCGGGCAGGTAACCCGCTGTCGTGCACCTCTCCAGCCTGACGCTCAAGGGCTTCAAGTCCTTCGCGTCCGCGACGACCCTGCGCCTCGAGCCGGGGATCACCGCCGTCGTCGGACCGAACGGCTCCGGGAAGTCCAACGTCGTCGACGCCATCGCCTGGGTCCTGGGCGAGCAGGGTGCCAAGAGCTTGCGCGGCGGCAAGATGGAGGACGTCATCTTCGCCGGCACCGCCGGCCGCCCGGCCCTCGGCCGGGCCGAGGTGACCCTCACCATCGACAACGCCGACGGCGCCCTGCCGATCGACTACACCGAGGTCTCGATCACCCGGCGGATGTACCGCTCCGGGGAGAGCGAGTACGAGGTCAACGGGGACAAGGTCCGGCTGCTCGACGTCCAGGAGCTGCTCAGCGACTCCGGCATCGGCCGCGAGATGCACGTCATCGTCGGCCAGGGCCAGCTCGACGCCGTCCTGTCCGGCCGCCCCGAGGACCGCCGCGCCTTCATCGAGGAGGCGGCCGGCGTCCTCAAGCACCGCAAGCGCAAGGAGAAGGCGCTCCGCAAGCTCGACGCGATGCAGGCCAACCTCGACCGGCTGGCCGACCTCACCGCCGAGCTGCGCCGCCAGCTCAAGCCGCTGGGCCGGCAGGCCGAGGTCGCCCGCCGTGCGGCCGGCGTGCAGGCCGACCTCCGCGACGCGCGGCTGCGGCTGCTCGCCGACGACCTGGTGCAGCTGCGCGACGCGCTGGACAGGGACGTCGCCGACGAGACCGCCGCCCGGGCGCGGCGCACCGTCGTCGAGGCCGAGCTGGCGCGGACGTCGGCGCGCGAGTCGGCGCTGGAGAGCGACCTCGCCGCGAACGCCCCGCTGCTGGCCGCCGCCCAGGACACCTGGTACCGGCTCTCCGCCCTCACCGAGCGCTTCCGCGGCATCGCGCAGCTGGCCGCCGAGCGGCACCGCCACCTCTCCGCCGCGCCGCCGGCGGCCGCCGCCGGCCGGGACCCCGACCAGCTCGAGGCCGAGGCCGACCGGGTCGCCGCCACCGAGGCCCAGCTCGCCGCCGGGCTGGAGGCCGAGCGCGACCGGCTGGCCGCCGCCGTCGCCGCCCGCACCGAGGTCGAGGCCGCGCTCGCCGAGGCCGAGCGGGCCTGGGTCGCCGCCGCCCGCGCGCTGGCCGACCGCCGGGAGGGTCTGGCCCGGCTCTCCGGCCAGGTCGCCGCCGCCCGCTCCCGCGTCGCCGCGGGCGAGTCGGAGATCGGGCGCCTGGCGCTGGCCGCCGGCGAGGCCGCCGACCGCGCCGAGGTCGCCGCCGAGCGGCTGGCCGAGCGCCGCGAGGCGGTCGCCGAGCAGGAGGACGGCGACGTCGCCCTCGTCACCGCGCACCAGGACGCCGTCGCCGCGCACGCCGAGGCCGCGAAGGCGGTCACCGAGCTGGTCGCCGCCGAGCGGGCCGCCGAGCGCGACCGCGCCTCCGCGCAGGCCCGGCGCGACACCCTCGCCCAGGGGCTGGCCCCCGCCGACGGCGCGGCCGCGGTGCTCGCCGCGGGGCTGCCGGGCGTGCTGGGCCCGGTGACCGAGCGGGTCACCGTCGCGCCCGGCGCCGAGGTCGCGCTGTCCGCGGCCCTGGCCGGCATGGCCGACGCGCTCGTCGTCGACTCCGTCGCCGGTGCCGCCGCCGCGCTCGCCCACCTCAAGGACGTCGACGGCGGCCGGGCCGGGCTGCTGGTCACCGGCGGCCTGCCCGCGCTGCCGCGCGAGGGCTGGCCGCAGCTGCCCGAGGGCGTGCGCTGGGCCCGCGACCTCGTCGACGCCCCCGAGGAGCTGCACCCCGCCCTGGACCGCGCGCTGGACCGCGTCGCCGTCGTGCCCTCGCTGGACGTCGCCGTCACCCTCGTCGGCCGCCACCCGCGGGTGCGGGCGGTGACCGCGGACGGCGACCTGGTCGGCTCGGACTGGTCGGTCGGCGGCCAGGCCGACGCGCCGTCGGGCCTGGAGGTCCGCGCCCGGGTGGACGGCGCCGAGCGGGAGCTGGCCGCCGCGTCCGCGCGCGCCGCCGAGCTCGCCGACCGGCTGGCCGCCGCGCGGGAGACCGCCCGCGCCCGCTCCGCCGACGTCGACGAGGCCCTGGCCGCTCGCCAGGCCGCCGACCGCAGCCGCTCCGCCGTCGCCGCGCAGCTGGCCGAGCTGGGCGCGGCCGCCCGGTCGGCCACCGCGGAGGCCGAGCGCTCCGCGGCCGCCCGGGTGCGCGCCGAGCAGGCGCTCGAGCAGGCGCAGGCCGCGCTCGCCGGGCTGGCGGAGCGGCTCGCCCAGGCCGAGGCCGCGCCGGTCGAGGAGGAGCCCGACCCCGCC
>DATIMX010000204.1:0-3510 GCA_035474935.1 Geodermatophilus sp.
GGTGGCACGGCAGCTCATGACCGATTCAGATCGGCGATCTCCGCCCTGCGCACTGGTCATCTTCGGCGCATCGGGCGATCTCACGGCACGCAAGCTGCTACCGGCGCTGGAGCGGCTCGCTGCCTACGGAGCGCTGCCGCCGGAGGTGGCCGTCATCGGCGTGGCGCGAACCCCGATGACCGACGACGAGTTCAGGGACTACTGCCGCGAGCGGGTGACCGGGACGGAGAACCCCCGCTGGGCTCACCTGACTGCTGGCGCGCGATACGTCGCCGGGGCGTATGACGACCCCGCCACCTACCAGCGGCTGTACGAGGTGCTGGACGAGTGCGATCGCTCGGCTGGAACGTCCGGCAACCGGGTCTACTACTTCGCCACCCCACCACGGCTCTTCGGCCCCATCGCGCTCAGCCTCGGGAAGGCCGGACTCAGCCAGCCGGTGGGGAACGGCTTCGTCCGGGCGGTGATCGAGAAACCGTTCGGCTGGGACGAGGAGAGCGCCCGTGAGTTGTACTCCGACCTCTCCACGGCATTCACGGAGGAGCAGATCTTCCGGATCGACCACTACCTGGCCAAGGAAACGGTGCAGAACCTGCTCGCCCTGCGCTTCGCGAACTCCATCTTCGAGCCGATCTGGAACCGCACGTGGGTCGACAACGTGCAGGTCACCGTCGCCGAGACGCTCGGCGTCGGTGACCGGGGCGGGTTCTACGAGACCACCGGCGCGATGCGCGACATCGTCCAGAACCACGTCCTGCAGGTGCTCTCGTTGTTCCTCATGGAGCCGCCGACGTCCTTCCACCCGGAGGCGATCCGCGACGAGAAGGTGAAGTTGCTGCGTGCGATCCGGCCGCTCGAGACGGAGGCGGACATCGCCGCCAACGCCGTCCGGGGGCAGTACACCCGCGGCGGGACCCGGGACGACCTCATGCCGGGCTACCGCGAGGAGTCCGGCGTCGACCCGCTGAGCCACACCGAGACGTTCGTGGCGATGCGACTCGAGGTGGCCAACTGGCGGTGGAACGACGTCCCCATCTACGTGCGCACGGGCAAGCGGCTCCCGGCGCGGGTCACCGAAGTGGCCATGGAGTTCCACCGGCCACCGCAGCTCCCGCTGTTCCCCAGTCGGGAGCACAACCTGGAACCGGACGCGCTGATCGTGCGGGTCCAGCCGGATGAGGGCCTCAGCCTCCGGTTCGGCGCGAAGGTCCCCGGCCACGCCTTCCGGGTCCAGAAGGCGTCGATGGACTTCTCCTACCAGAGCTTCGACGAGCAGTCGATCGATGCCTACGAGCGAGTCATCCTCGACGCCCTCATCGGCGATCCCACGCTGTTCATCCGAGCCGACGAGGTCGGCCGGTGCTGGAAGATCGTCGACCCGATCCTGCGGTACTGGGAACACGACCCCCGGCCGATCCCGCTCTACCAGGCTGCGACCTGGGGACCGCCCGAGGCCGCAGCACTCATCACCCGGGACGGCCGTGGATGGCGTTCCCTGGCCTGAGCATCGAGGAGGGACGGGATCCGGCCGAGGATCTCCTCGGTGTGGCCCCAGCCCCGGCTACGACCGACCTGGCCGCCCACCACGGTGAGGGGCCGGTGTCGTCCCCCGCTGGGGCGGGTTGCGCTGGGCGACATGCCGGCCGGGACGTGCTCTGCCTGGCCGACGACACGACGGTGGGCCGGCGGCGCGTCAGCGAGGTGGGCGCGGCGCTGCGTCCCCGGCGGGACGGCGGCGCAGTCCTCGGCATCGGGCGTGGCTTCGCCCCGGACGGCGCCTGCACATCCTCTGCGGGCGCCGTCCGGAGCGGGCACGAGGCGGTGGTGCCACCGGTCCTCGGAGGTGGTGGCCGCCCCGCTGCGACCTCAGCTCCGCCCGTGACCAGGCGAGCCCTCGGTCCGGGGGCGCGGGCGGTCGGGGACGGCGTCGGACCAGGCGTCCGTGCGCACCTCCGTGCCGTCCTGGCTCCACCGCGTGTGGAAGGAACCGTCGGCGTCGACGCGGTGGTAGGTGTGGGCGCCGAAGTAGTCGCGCAGGCCCTGGATGAGGTTGGCCGGGCCGCGTTCGCGCCGGTAGCCGTCGTAGTAGGACAGGGACGACGCGAAGGCCGGGATCGCCACTCCCTGCTCGGTCGCGGTTGCCACCACCCGCCGCCAGGCGTCCTGTGCGTTGGCCACGGCGTCGGTGAAGTACGGCACCATCAGGAGGTTGACCACGTCGCCGTGCTCGGCGTAGGCCTCGCGGATCCGGTCGAGGAACCGGGCGCGGATGATGCAGCCCCCGCGCCAGATCATGGCCATCGCCCCGAGGTCCAGGTCCCACCCGTTCGCCTGCGACGCCGCGCGCATCTGCGCGAAACCCTGGGCGTACGCCACCACCTTGCTCGCGTACAGCGCCAGCCGGACGTCCTCGACGAGGTCCTCGCGGTCGGCGCCCTGCCCCGGCGCGGGCCCGGTCAGCGTCGCCGCTGCCGCCCGCCGCTCCTCGCGCAGCGCTGAGAGCCCGCGGGCGAAGACCGCCTCGGTGATCCCGGTGAGCGGGACCCCCAGCTGGAGGGCGTCGATGGCCGTCCAGGTGCCGGTGCCCTTCTGGGCGGCCTGGTCGACGATCACGTCGACGAGGGGACCCCCGGTCTTGTCGTCGGTCTTCGCCAGCACCTTCGCGGTGATCTCGATGAGGAACGAGTCCAGGTCACCGGAGTTCCACCGCTCGAAGATCCCGGCGATCGCGGGTACGTCCAACCCGGCCACGTGCCGCAGCAGGTCGTACGCCTCGGCGATGAGCTGGATGTCGGCGTACTCGATCCCGTTGTGGACCATCTTCACGTAGTGGCCGGCGCCGTCCGGGCCGACGTGCACACAGCACGGCGTGCCGTCGACGACCGCGGCGATCGAGGTGAGGATCTCCTCCACCTCGGCGTAGGCGGCCGGGTCGCCCCCCGGCATGATGCTCGGTCCGTTGAGCGCGCCCTCCTCGCCACCGGACACTCCGACACCCATGAACCGCAGGCCCCTCGCCGCGCAGGCATCGGTGCGCCGTCTCGTGTCGGGGAAGTGCGAGTTCCCTGCGTCGATGAGGATGTCGCCCTCGTCGAGCAACGGCGTGAGCTCCTCGATGACGGCGTCGACCGGCGCTCCCGCCTTCACCATCACGATGATCGTCCGTGGCCGCGCCAGCGCCGCCACGAAGTCCTCGAAGCTCTCGCACCCGGTGAAGCTGCCCTCGCTGCCGTAGGCCGCGACGAACTCCTCCATCCGAGCGGTCGTCCGGTTGTGCACGGCCACCGGGAATCCGTGGCGGGCGATGTTGCGAGCCAGGTTCGCCCCCATCACCGCCAGCCCGGTGACCCCGACGCGGCACTGCCCTGTCGACTCAGTCATCGCACACCTCTGCCTCCTCGGTCCTCGACCCCGCAGCGACTCCTACGTCGGCTGCGGGCCGGCTGGTGCACCCGGCGCGGTCGTCGCGTGAGTACCCGGTCCGGCTCCACGGGCTCCCGGAGCAGCAGC
>DATIMX010000205.1:0-17062 GCA_035474935.1 Geodermatophilus sp.
ACCAATTCCTCCTCGTCGGCGACGTCGTCCGCAGTGTGCGCCCGCCGGTATCGGCGATCAACATGACCAGACAGGCCGAACTGTCCCCGGGAGCCGCCGTGACACCGTCCAGCCACCGCTGCGCGTTGCCCTTCCGACCGACGTGCCGGGCGGGCTCGCGGCCGGTCGCATCGCGGTATCGGGCCCGCCACCGACCATCGGCCTGCTTCGCGATGCTGACCATCTGCCCTCGTCCCGCTCGAGTCCTGTCCGCGGACCCGTGTAGCGGGGAGATCCGTCTCGGCGGCCATGGCGGACCAATCTGTGGATGCGGTCAGCGCCCGTGGACGGCCGACATCACCGGCAGGAGTGCCGCGAGCGTCGCCGGTGGTCCTCCGGTGCTCCTGCCGTGGGTCGACGCCCTTCCTCCGACGAGTACGTGGCTCGTCCTGGCATGTCCGTCGCCGGCCAGGCCCGCCCACGGCCGTCCACGAAGCTGCCGGCAGGCTGCCGGAGACCTCCCGTCAACCTGCGGTACGTGTCATCGCGTCCCACCGTCGGCAGGTCTGGGCCGGGCCGGCAACCGGCGATCGAGATGAGGGGAGGGGGGTCGTGGTGGCGAGCAAGTTCAGGCCGCTACTGGCGCGTGCGTCCCGAAGCGACGGCCGTGGTAGGTCAGCGGCGCCCCTGCGCCCGCCGCGGCGTGCAGGACGGTGGCCAGCACGATGACGTGGTCGCCGCCGGGGACCAGGTCGCTGACCTCGCAGGCGAGCCATCCGGGGCAGTCGGCCAGCCGCGGCGCCCCGGCGTGCTCCGCCCACTCGACGCCGGCGAACTTGTCCTCGGTCCTCCGCGCGAAGACCCCGGCCAGCTCCGCCTGGTGGCTGCCGAGCACATTCACGCCGAACGGTGCGCCCACCACCAGCCGGCTCAGCAGGCCGGACGAGCGGTCGAGCGCGGCCATGACCATCGGCGGGGCCAGCGACAGCGAGGCGAACGAGCTGACCGTGGTCCCGTGCGGGCCGTCGCCGGTCAGCGTGGTCACGACGGCGACCGGCGTCGCCACCCCGGCCATGACCTCCCGGAAGGCGTCGGCGGGCGCGGTCACGAGGCCACCTCCACCGCGGCCTCGACCGCGGCCTCCGCCGGGGCGAGCTCCTGCCACAGCGCGCGGGCGAGTGCGTCGTTCTGCCGGAAGAACGGGGCGTTGGTGCCTGGCCGTGCGAAGGCCGCGACCTGCGCGCCGGAGGTCCAGTAGCCGGCGGCGAACACCCGTGATTGCGGAACGCCCGCAGCGTCGACCACGCGTTGGGCGGCGTCGACGTGGAGCCGGCCCCCGCGGCCCCTACCTGCCGCCTCCCCGCGCTGCAGCAGGCCGCTGACCAGCGGGTCCGGCGTCACGGCGACGTCGGGGGCGGGCAGCCGTGCCTCGACCAGGGCGCGGGCCTCCGTGACCCCGTCGACGCTGGCCGACCGGGCGCGGAACAGGCCGGTGGAGACGTCGAGGTCGATCTGCACGTCAGCGCCCACGAAGCGGACGACACCGGCCTCGGACAACGCCAGCAGCTCCTCGAGCCGCGGTGCCGGCGGACCGCTGGCCAGGTAGCTGAACAGGTTCATCCACCAGCCGGCGACGTCCTCGGTCTCCGACCGCGGGGTCAGCCGGCCGGACGCGGCGAGGGCGGCCACCGTGCCGTGGCAGAACAGCAGCGCGGTGAAGACCGCGGCGTCCGGGCTGAACGCCGCGTCCGCGGCACGGGCGAGGTCGGCGCGGACGTGGGCCCGCAGCCACTCCTGCAGCTCCTCGCCGTCGGCGAACCGCCGGCCGGCCAGCGGGCGGTCGCGGGCGGGCAGGTCGAAGCGGTCGGCGGGGTCGGGAACGGCCCGCTCGACCAGCGCGTCCACGCCGTCCGGGTCGGCGGCGAAGCGCTCGGCGAACTGGTCCCAGGCCAACCGCGTCCGCTCCGGGTGGGCGCGGAACAGTTCGGTGTAGTGCGCCCACGCGAGCTCCCGCGCGAGAACCGGCGCGAGGTCCACGCGCAGGTCCAGCCGGCCCGGGCCGAAGGCCTCGTCGATCGCCGCCGGGGTGAAGAAGCGCAGCGGGACGGGCGGGCCCGGCCAGACGTAGCCGAGCTTCGACCGGTAGGGCACCCCGCGGCGGGACCCGACGTGCAGCACCGGCTCGCGCCCGGAGGCCAGGTAGCGCAGCCGGCCGTCGTCCCCGCGCTCGAACCGACCGCCCCGGCCGCTGGTGAGCAGGACGACGAGGTCGACGAACGCGAGCCCGGCGCCGCGCACGAGGACGTCCTCCCCGGGCCGGAGCACCGAGAGGTCCAGGTCGGCGGTGTAGCCGGGCGGCACGTAGGTGAGCCCGCGGGCGGCTGCCCAGCGCTCCGTGGCCCGCTCGGCGGTGGACGGCCGGGCGTCGAGGTGGCCCTGGGCCAGCAGGACGGCATCGGCGGTGAGCACCCGGCCGTCGGCGAGCACGACGTCGGCGCCGTCGGGCCGGGGCCGCACGTCGACCGCCCGCTGCCGGTGACGGTGCACCCGCACCTCCGGCTCACCGGCGGCCACCACCTGCTCGAGGACCCAGCCGAGGTAGGCGTTGACCAGCGGCCGGGACGGGAACGACGTCGGGGTCAGCCGCCGCGCCTCGGCGCCGACCGGATCGGCCTCGGGCAGCGCGCGGCCGACCCGCTCGACCCACTGCCACAGCGTGGTCCCCTCCCCCACCGGCCCGTCGACGACGACGGAGTGGTCGGGCAGCACGGTGACGTCGGCGACCAGCGAGTTCGCCCACAGCAGCCGCGGCTGCTCGGCACGCCAGACGCGGCCGCCGCCCGGCGGGTGCGGGTCGACCAGGTGGACCTCGAGCGGCCGGCCGTCGCCCAGCTCGGCGGCGTTGGCGACCAGGCGCTCGAGCACGCCGACGGCGGTCGGGCCGGCGCCGACCACGCACAGGACAGCAGGACGGATGGACGGGAGGGTCATGAGGGGTGGGCTCCAGGCCGGGACGTCGCGGTCGGGACGGCGGTCAGCGAGCCGGGCAGAGGGCGCTGCTGGTGCGGCGCAGGTCGATGTGCCGGCGTCGCGACAGGGCCGGTCGGTGCATGCGTCCCCTCCCCTCCTCCTCCGGAGCCAACAACAGGCCGGCGGCCGTGCTTCCCGAGGTCACCGGGGACTCCCGCACCCGGCGCCGCGGGCGAGGGCGGTCGGGTCGGCGAGGGGGCGCGGGTCGTCGGCCGGCTGCCAGCGGCCGTCCCGGCGCGTGTAGGTGACCCGCGGCCCGGCGGACAGGAAGGCGTCGAGGGCGGCCAGCAGGCGGTCGACGTCGGCCCGGGTGGTCCCCACGCCCACGCTGGTCCGCAGCGCGCCCTCCGGCACGCCCAGCCGGGCGAGCAGCGGGTGCGCGCAGAACCGGCCGTCACGCACGCCGATGCCGTGCTCGGCGGACAGGTACGCCGCCACCAGGCCGGGGTCGGCCCCGGCGACGGTGAACGAGACGACGCCGGTCGGCTCGGCCGAGTCGGCCCAGATCCGCAGCACACGCACCCCCGGCAGGACGCCCAGGCCGTCGACCAGCCGCTCGCGCAGCGCCCGCTCGTGCCGCTCGAGTGCACCGGCCGGGAGCGCACCCAGCGCGGCGCAGGCCTCGGCCAGCGCCGCCGCGCCCAGCACGTTCGGCGAGCCGCCCTCGTGGCGGTGCGGCGCGGGCGACCACACCACGTCGTCGACGGCGACCTCCTGCACCGCCCCACCACCGGCCAGGTGCGCCGGCGCGGCGTCGAGCCAGTCACGGCGGCCGACCAGCGCACCGGCGCCGAACGGGGCGTAGAGCTTGTGACCGGAGAAGGCCACCCAGTCCGAGCCGGTGGCGGCGAGGGAGAACCGGCGGTGCGGGACCAGCTGAGCGCCGTCGACGGCGACCCGGGTGCCCGCCGCGTGCGCCAGAGCGACGACCTCGTCGAGCGGCAGGGCCTCCCCGGTGACGTTCGACGCGCCGGTGACCGCCAGCAGCGCGTGCCGCCCGCGGGCGAGCTCGTCGGCCAGCGCGCGCAGGGTCGCGGTGACCGTGGCCTGCACCGGCAGCACGGTGGTCGGGCCGCGACGCTGCCAGGGCAGCAGGCCGGCGTGGTGCTCGCAGTCGAGGAGCAGCACCGAGGCGCCCGGCGGCACCGCACCGGCCAACAGGTTGAGGGCGTCGGTGGTGTGCCGGGTGAAGACGCAGACGTCATCGGCCCGGGCGCCGACGAAGTCGGCCACGGCGCCGCGGGCCGACTCGTACAGCGCGGTGGAGACCTGCGAGAGGTAGCCGGCGCCACGGTGGACGCTGGCGTAGAGCGGCAGCACCTCGGCCACCCGGTCGGCGACGGCAGCGAGCGCCCGGGTGCTGGCGGCGGTGTCCAGGTCGGCGTAGCGGACGCTGCCGTCGGGCACGAGCGGAACGACGGTGTCCGCGCCGACGAGCGGCAGCAGCGGGCGCTCCCCGGCGAGGCTCGTGGGGAGGGAGCAGGTGTCGAGGACGGCGGTGGTCATGCGGTACTCCTGGCGGGCCGGGACCCGGGAGCGGGTCCGCGCTTGCGGACTGCCGGGCGGCAGCCGCCTGGTCGTCACCCGGGGCACCCCATCGCGGAGGAGGGTTGCCGGCCAGCAAGCCGGGGCTTCGCGCTGGCACTCGTGACCGGCGTCGAGAGTGCCAGGCGGCGGGCATACCCGTCAAACCCGATCGGGATGGTGTAGTTCACTGTCGGGCATGGGCACGATCGCCGTCGTCGGCAACCCCAAGCCCCGTTCCCGCACCCGTGCCGCGGCCGAACTGGTGGTCGAGCGGCTCACCGGTGCTCCGCCGGACATCGTGGTGGACGTCGTGGACCTCGGGCCGGGGCTGCTCGGCTGGGGCGACGCGGCCGTCGGCGAGGCGGTCGAAGCGCTCACGACCGCGGAGGTGGCCGTCGTCGCCAGCCCCACCTACAAGGCCACCTACACCGGGCTGCTCAAGCTCTTCCTCGACCACGTCGGCACCGGCGACCTGGCCGGCGTGGTCGCCGTGCCGCTCATGCTGGGCGGCGGGCCGACCCACTACCTGGCGCCGGAGCTGCTGCTCAAGCCCGTGCTCGTGGAGCTGGGCGCGACCGCGCCGACCCGGGGGCTGTACCTGGTGGAGAAGAGCTGGGACGACCCGGCGGCGCTGGACCCGTGGCTGACCACCGCCGGGCCGCAGGTGACCGCCGCGCGCACCGCGCGCCGGGGCTGAGGTGCGCGGCGTGGAGGTGCACTGGTTCCTGCCCAGCCGCGGTGACGGCCGGGACGTCGGCCCGGCCACCACCGACCGCGGGCACAACGCCGCGGCGCTGCGCCGCCGGCCGACGCTCGAGTACATGGCCGCGGTCGCGCAGGCCGCGGAGCAGAGCGGCTTCACCGCGGTGCTCACCCCGACCGGCTCCGGCTGCGAGGACGCCTGGGTGCTGTGCTCGGCGCTGCTGCCCCTGACCTCTCGGCTGCAGTTCCTCGTCGCCTTCCGCCCCGGCTTCGTGCTGCCGACGCTGGCCGCGCAGCAGGCGGCCACCTTCCAGCGGCTGTCCGGCGGCCGGCTGCGGCTCAACGTGGTCACCGGCGGCGACCCGGTCGAGCAGCGGACCTACGGCGACTTCCTCGACCACGACGAGCGGTACGAGCGCACCGGCGAGTTCCTCGAGGTGTTGCGCCGCTGCCTGGCCGGCGAGCGGTTCGACCTGGCCGGCCGGCACGTGCGGGTGGAGGGCGCGGGGCTGACCCGGCCGGTCGACGTCGTCCCGCCGGTCTACCTCGGTGGCGCGTCGCCGGCCGCGGAGGAGGTGACGGCGCGCTGGGTCGACCGCTACCTGCTGTGGGGCGAGCCACCGGCCATGGCCGGTCCGCGGATCGAGCGGGTGCGGGAGAAGGCGGCCGCGCACGGGCGCACGCTGCGGTTCGGCATGCGCCTGCACGTGGTCAGCCGCGACACCCCCGAGCAGGCCTGGGCCGAGACGGACCGGATGCTCGCCGGGATGCCGGCCTCGGCGATCGCCGCGACCCAGGAGCGCCTCGCCCGGATGGACTCCGTCGGGCAGGCCCGGATGACCTCGCTGCACGGCGGCCGGGCAGGCGAGGGCGCCCGCTCGCTGGAGGTGGCGCCCAACCTGTGGGCCGGCATCGGCCTGGTGCGGGAGGGCGCCGCCACCGCGCTGGTGGGCAGCCACGAGCAGGTGGCCGAGCGGCTGGCCCAGTACGCCGCCCTCGGCCTCGACGAGTTCGTCCTGTCCGGCTATCCGCACCTGGAGGAGGCGTGGCGGGTCGGCGAGGAGGTCCTGCCCCTGCTCGGCGCACGGTGAGCAGGGGCAGGGCCCCCGTCAGGACAGCGGGGCCAGGCCGAGGTGCTCGCGCAGCGTCGTTCCCTCGTAGTCGGCGCGGAAGACACCGCGTTCCTGCAGCAGCGGGACGACGCTGTCGACGAAGGGGTCCAGCCCGCCGGGCACCAGGTGCGGCACGAGGATGAAGCCGTCGCTGGCGTCAGACTGCACGAGGTCGTCGATCTCTGCGGCCACCGTCTGCGGGCTGCCGACGAACGACTGCCGGCTCTGCACCTCGATCATCAGCTCGCGGATGGAGTAGCCCTTCTCCGTGGCGAGCTGGCGCCACTGCCGCGCGGTGGCCAGCGGGTCGCGGTACATGCGCACCTGCGCCCGGCCCTGGGCCACGTGGGTCTCGCCCACCAGCGGGTCGACGTCGGGCAGCGGGCCGTCGGGGTCGTGGGCGGACAGGTCGCGGTTCCACACCTGCTCGAGGAACCGCAGCGCCGTCTGCCCGGACACCTGCTGGCGGCGGATCTCGTGGGCGAGCTCCGCGGCCTCGGCGTCGGTGTCGCCGACGACGAACGTGGCCGCCGGGAGGATGAGCAGCTGGTCGGGCGTGCGCCCGTACTTCCCCAGCCGGCCCTTGACGTCGCGGTAGAAGGCCTGGCCCGCCTCCTTGGTGCCGTGCCGGCTGAAGATCGCGTCGGCCGACGACGCGGCGAACTCGCGGCCCTCCTCCGAGTCGCCGGCCTGGAAGATCACCGGCCGGCCCTGCGGGCTGCGCGGGACCGAGAACTGCCCGGCGATGTCGAAGTGCGCGTCGGAGTGCGCGAACGCTCCCGGGTGCGGGTCGCGCAGGAAGACCCCGGACTCCTTGTCCGCCACGACCTCGTCGCCGCGCCAGGAGTCGAACAGCTCCCACGTCGTCTCCAGGAACGTGCGGGCGCGCTCGTAGCGCTGGTCCTGCGGCAGGAACCCGCCGCGGCGGAAGTTCTCCCCGGTGAACGCGTCCCACGAGGTGACGACGTTCCAGGCGGCCCGCCCGCCGGTGAGGTGGTCGAGGCTGGCGAACTGGCGGGCCACCTCGAACGGCTCGTTGAACGTCGAGTTGATCGTGCCGGTCAGCCCCAGCCGGTCGGTCACCGCGCCGAGGGCGGACAGCACGGTGAAGGTGTCCGGCCGGCCGACGACGTCGAGGTCGTAGATCGACCCGGTTTGCTCCCGCAGCCGCAGCCCCTCGGCGAGGAAGAGGAAGTCGAACTTCCCGCGCTCCGCGGTCTGCGCGAAGTGCACGAACGAGCTGAAGTCGATCTGGCTGCCCGACGCCGGGTCGCTCCAGACGGTGGTGTTGTTGACGCCCGGGAAGTGCGCGGCGAGGTGCACCTGCTTGGTCACGTTCGCTCCTCTCAGGCGACGACGGCGTCGTTGCGGGCGTAGCGGCTGGCGGGGCGCGGCAGGCCGAGCAGCCCGCGCAGCGTCGTCGCCTCGTACGCGGTGCGGAAGGCGCCCCGGCGCTGCAGCTCGGGCACCAGGCCGCGGGTGATCGCGGTCAGGTCGTGCGGCAGCGCGCCGGGGCGTAGCCGGAACCCGGTGAGCCCGGTGGCGGCCCACTCCTGCAGCAGGTCGGCCAGGTCCGCCGGCGTGCCGGCGAAGACGAGCGCGTCGCTGCGGTACTCCGCACCCGCCCGCTCGTCGAGGCGCTCCTTGCGTGCGCGGGCCGCGGCCGCGTCGTCGTCGAGGAAGACGACGACGTCGCCGAAGACGTGCACCCGCTCGCCGGCACGGCCCGCGGCCTCCTGCGCCTGCCGCACCTCGGCGACGATGGCGCGGGCGTCGTCGGCGTCCCGCGGGGTGACGAAGCCGAGGTCGGCGGACGAGGCGACCAGCTCGTAGGGGATGCGCTGGTGGGCCAGCGCCGCGACCAGCGGCTGGCCCTGCGGTGGCCGCGGCGTGATCGAGGGGCCCTTGACCGAGAAGAAGCGGCCCTCGAAGTCGATGTAGTGCAGCCTGTCGCGGTCGATGAACCGGCCGGTGGCGACGTCGCGGATCTCGGCGTCGTCCTCCCAGCTGTCCCAGAGCCGGCGGACCACCTCGACCCAGTCGGCGGCCTCGTCGAAGGCGTCGCGCAGCACCTGCTGAACGGCCGGGTCGTCGCGGTCGACGCGGGTCAGCTCGGGGAACTCGCGCCGGCCGACCAGCCGGGCCTCGTGCTGCGCCAGCGACACCTGTACCCGCACGCCGGCGCGCCCGCCGCTGACGAAGTCGAGGGTGGCGATCGCCTTGGACAGGTGGAACGGCTCGGTGTGGGTGACCAGGGCGGTCGGCACCAGGCCGATGTTCCGGGTGAGCGGCGCGACGCGGGCGGCCACGAGGACGGCGTCGAGCCGACCGCGCACCCGGTCGGTGCGGTCATCCGGGCGGAACCGGTCGTCGGACTGCAGCGCGAGCGAGTCCTCGAGGGTGACCAGGTCGAGTAGGCCGGCCTCGGCCTCGCGAACCAGGTCGGCCCAGTAGCCGGCGGTGAACAGCTCCGCCGGGCGGGCGTCCGGCTCGCGCCAGGCAGCGGGGTGCCAGCCGGCGCCGTCCAGGGCGACGGCGAGGTGCAGGGGGTCAGGCACGGGAGGGCTCCTCCAGCCGCTCGTAGGGGATCCGTTCGCCGGCCTCCACGGCCACCGGCAGGCGGTTCTCCGCGGGCGGCAGCGGACAGGTGGCCAGGTCGGTGTAGGCGCACGGCAGGTTGGCCGCCCGGGTGAAGTCCAGGGTGACCGAGCCGTCGGGGTCCGGCACGCCGAGCGACAGCGACCGGTGGGCCGCGTAGGTGGTCACGCCGCTGGTCGCGTCGGTGAACAGCACCATGAGGCTGCCGGGCTCCTTGCCGGGGAAGGCGGTGAGCACCAGCGGCTGCCCGTCCAGCTCGAACTCGACGCGGCCGGGGGCGTCGTAGACGTGCAGCAGCCCGTCGACCGCGGCACCCACCGTGGTCGGCCGCGGCTCGTCGAACGGGACGTAGCGGCCGGGGACGACCCAGCGCGGGTCCGGCTCGTAGGCCGGCGTGCCGCGGAAGCGGGCGCGCAGCGGGTTGTCCGGGTGCCGCGGCCGCAGGATGTCGTGGCCGCCGCGCTTGGCGATCTCCAGCACGGTGTCGCCGTAGGTGGCCAGCACGCCGCCGCGCTCGGGGACGACGCCGAAGGAGTACCGCCCGGCCAGCGGAACGCCGTCGAGGGTGAGCTCTTCGCCGGGGTCGAGGACGACCTCGACGCCGTCCGGGCCGGTGGACCAGGCGCCCGGTACGCCGTCGAAGCGCTGCGGCGCGCCGGTGAGCCAGTGCAGGGCGGTGACGGCGAGGAAGCCGTGCGGGTCGGCCAGCCGGGCCTCGTGCTTCCGGTGCCAGTCGGCCCAGGCGCGGGCGAAGACGTCCCGGTCGGGAAGGGTGGTGGTCATGACGCTCCTCGGGCGGGAACGGCGTGGGCGGCGAGGGCCAGGGCGGGAACGCCGGGCTGCCCCAGCGCGAGGTCGGTGAGCACCCGGCCGACGGCGGGTGCGGACTTGAAGCCGTGACCGCTGAACCCGGCGCCGACGACGACCGGGCCGACGCGGTCGAGCACGAACTCGCCGGTCGGGGTGCTGGTGTAGGTGCAGCTGACCGGCTCGGCGGAGTCGGGGTCGAGACCGGGCAGCCAGCGGCGGACGTACTCCCGGAGCCGGGCCAGCCGCGCGGGGTCGGGACGGCGGTCGCGGGTGTCGGGTGTGCACTCGGCGCCCGCGCCGTGGAAGCCGACCTTGACGCCGTCGCCCGGGCTGTCCAGGCCGTAGACGCCGGCCGGCCAGCCCTCGGCCGGGTCGGGATCGGCGGTGAACGACGGCCACACCAGATCGGCCGACACCGGCCGGAAGTGAGCGGGCTGCTCCTCGGTGACCCGCAGCGGCGGCACGGGGAACGCGGGGCCGAGGAGGGCGGGTGTCCAGGCGCCCGCGGTGACGACGGCGGCGCGGGCCCGCACGTCGGCGCCGGCGGCCTGGCGCACCCGGACGCCGTCGCCGTCGGGCAGCACCGCGGTGACCCGGCGGTGGTGGCCGACGACGGCGCCGTGCGCGGCGGCCGCCTCCTGCAGCGCGGCCACCGCGGCATCGGCGTCCACCCGGCCGGCGGTGTGCGGCTCGTGCAGCACCGGGCCGGGGAACCGCAGGCCGGGCCAGCGCTCTGCGGCCTCCGCGGGCGTGAGCCACTCGTGCTCGACGCCGGCCCGCTGCATCGCCGTCGCCACCTCGCGCAGCCGCGCCTGGCCGGCGGGGGCCGCGGTGGCGATCCCCGCCCCCGGGTGCAGCACGCACCGGCCGGTCTCGTCCTCGAGCTCGGCCCACAGCCGGCGGCCCTCGGCGACCAGCGCCTGGTGGTGCGGCTCGGCGTAGCTGCTGCGGTAGACGCGGGCCCGGCCGTGGGAGGCCCCGAGGTCGTGGCCGGGACCGAACTGCTCGAGCAGGACGACGTCGACGCCGCGGCGGGCCAGCGACCAGGCGGTCGCCGAGCCCATGACGCCGCCACCGACCACGACGACGTCGGCGCGGCGCGGGGTGCCCACGAGGGTCACGATCCCACCGGCGGGTTGACCACCGGCGCGTCGACCGCCTCGTCGGCCAGGCCCCACCGGTCCAGTGTCGCGGCGTAGCTGCCGTCATCGAACGCGTGCTGCAGCGCCGCCTCGACCGCCTCGACCAGCCCGTTGCCCTTGAGGGTCGTCGCCGCGACGTAGGTGGTGTTGGGCCAGCCGGCGTTCACGGTGCCGACGATCTCCACGTCCCCGCCGACGCTCTCCTGGTACACGGCGTTGGGATGGGGACCGATGTAGGTGTCGATCCGGCCCGACTGCACCGCCAGCAGTGCGTCGGAGGCGACGGCGTAGTACTCGAGCGTCGCCGGCGCCAGCCCGGCGGCTTCGTTCTGGGCGTTCCAGTCGAGCAGGATCCGCTCCTGGTTGGTGCCCGACCCGACGGCGATCGTCAGCCCGGCGATGTCGGCCGGCTCTTCGATCGACAGGCCGCTGCCCGGCCGCGCGGTGAACGCCATGATGCCCTGGCGGTAGGTGGCGAAGTCGAACAGCTGCAGCCGCTCGGCGTTGACGCCGACGTTGCTGAACACCGCCTCCAGGTCGCCGCTCTGGACGCCCAGCGGCCACTGCTCCCAGGAGGTGTTCACCACCTCGAGCTCGAGGCCGAGCGCGTCGGCCACCAACTGCGCGATGTCGACCTCGCTCCCGACGACGGTGGCGTTGTCGTCGGCCAGGAAGCCCAGCGGCGGCTCGCCGCTGCCGTTGACGCCGACGGTCAGTACCCCGTCCTCGGCGACGTCGGCCGGGATGAGTGCAGCGGCGTCGGGGGCCTCGTCGGTGCGCACCCGGTCGGCCTGCCCGGGGCTGGTGTCCACCTCGAGCACCGTCTCGGTGGCGCCGGCCTCGGCGGCCACCTCGGCGCGCTGGTCCGCCTCGATCTCCGCTGAGCTGGTGCAGGCGGACAGGAACACGACGGTGGACAGGACGAGGGCGGTGCGCAGGGGCAGCACATCCGCCGGCCGGACGGCGCGCGTGCGGGTTCGGGTCATCGGGCGTCTCCGTGGGTGAGGGGTGCGAGCGGCCGCGCTGCAGGGGCCCGCCGAGCTCGCGAGGCGTGGGGAGCAGCGGGGTCCTTTCTCAGGCGCCCAGGCCGGGCGGGTTGGTCTCGGCGTGGTCGATCGCCTCGGCGCCGAGGCCCCAGCGGTCGAGGACCTGCTGGTAGGTGCCGTCGTCGATGGCGTGGTCGATCGCGGCGGTGAAGGCCTCGGCCAGGCCGTTGCCCTTCGCCGTGGCGACGGCGATGTCGGCGGTGTCGGGCCAGCCGCCGTTGACCGTGCCGGCGACCGCGACGTCGTCGGGGGAGACCGCGGCGCTGTAGGCGGCGGTGGCGTTGGGGCCGAAGTAGGTGTCCAGCCGGCCGGACTGCAGGGCGAGGACGGCGTCGTTGTAGGACTCGTAGTAGTCGATGGTCACCGGCTCCAGCCCGGCGTCCCGGTTCTGCTGGTCCCAGGCGAGCAGGATCTGCTCCTGGTTGGTGCCCGACCCGACGCCGACGGTGAGCCCGGCGATGTCGGCGGCCTCGTCGATCTGCAGGTCGCTGTCGGCCTGCACCAGCCAGCCGAGCTGGTCGACCCGGTAGGACGAGAAGTCGAACAGCTGCTTGCGCTCCTCGGTCACCGTGACGTTGGAGATGGTGGCGTCCACCTCGCCGGACTGCGTGGCCAGCGGCCAGTTGGACCAGTCGTTGACGACCAGCTCGAGCTCCAGGTCGAGGGCGTCGGCGACGAGGGTGGCGATGTCGGTCTCGCTGCCGATCACGGTCTCGTTGTCGTCGGCGAAGAAGGCCAGCGGGACCGCGCCCTGGGTCACCGAGACCCGGAGGACGCCGTTCGGGAAGGCCCCTTCGGGGAGCAGGCCGATCGCCTCCTCGCTGGGGGTGGTGTGGATGCGGTCCTGATCCGGGCTGGTGTCCACGGCCAGCGCGGTGCCGCCCTCGTCGGCGCGGGCCTGCTCCTCGATCTCGGCGGCGCTGCTGCACGCCCCCAGGGCGAGCAGGGACACGGCGGCCAGGACGGGGACGAGGCGGGCTCGTCGGGGACGGGCGGTCACGGTGGTTCTCTCTTCCTGTGGGGGAGGGCACGCGGCGCGTGTCCATCGGGTCGGTGCGGCGGAGCGCGGGCGCGCCACCGACGGGCGGCGCGGGTGCGCCGTCCGGGCTGGATCGTGTGGAGCGGGGACCTCTCAGAGGACGCGGGCCAGGAAGGTCCGGGTCCGTTCGTGCTGCGGGGCGTCGAGCACCTGCTCGGGCGGGCCGGACTCGACGATGCGGCCGTCGTCCATGAAGACCACCTGGTCGGCGGCCTTGCGGGCGAAGCCGATCTCGTGGGTGACGACGATCATCGTGGTGCCGTCCCGGGCGAGGTCCTCGATCACGCTGAGCACCTCGCCGACGAGCTCGGGGTCCAGCGCCGAGGTGGGCTCGTCGAACAGCAGCACCGCCGGGCGCATGGCCAGTGCCCGGGCGATCGCGACCCGCTGCTGCTGGCCGCCGGACAGCTGCCGGGGGTAGGCGCCGGTGCGGTCGGCCAGCCCCACGCGGGCGAGCAGCTCGCGGGCCTCGGCCTCGACCTCGCCGCGCTGCCGACCCTGCGCCGAGACGGGCGCCTCCACCACGTTCTCCAGCGCGGTGAGGTGCGGGAACAGGTTGAAGGACTGGAAGACGAACCCGAACCGGGTGCGCTGCCGGAGCAGGTCCTTCTCCTTGAGCTCGTGCAGCCGGTCGCCGTCCCGGTGGGCGCGGCGGCGGTAGCCGACCAGCTCGCCGTCGAGGGCGACGAAGCCGCGGTCGACCTTCTCCAGGTGGTTGATGCTGCGCAGCAGCGTCGACTTGCCCGACCCGGAGGGGCCGAGGACGACGGTGACCGTGCCCGGCTCGACGACCAGGTCGACGCCGTGCAACACCTCGACGCCCGCGTAGGACTTGTGCACCCCGTGCACCTCCACCCGGCCCGGCCGCTGGACGACGGCGGTCACGAGGACACCTCGCGCGCGGTGCGGACACGGGCGAGCCCGGCGGTCAGGTTGGCCCGCAGCCGCTGCACCGGCGTCGGGGGCAGGGTGCGGACGGCGCCGCGGGCGTAGTACCGCTCGACGTAGTACTGGACCACCGTGACGACCGTGGTGAGGACGACGTACCAGACCGCCGCCACGATGAGCATCGGCAGCACCCGCTGGGTGCGGCCGTAGATGACGCTGACGGTGTAGAACAGCTCGCCGAGGGCCAGCACGTAGACGATCGAGGTGCCCTTGAACAGGCCGATCACCTCGTTGACCGCCGTCGGCACGATCGCGCGCATCGCCTGCGGCAGGACGATCCGGGTGGTCTGCCGCCGCTTCGGGATGCCGAGCGAGGCGGCGGCCTCGAGCTGGCCCTGGTCGACGCTGAGTATCCCGGCCCGCACGATTTCCGCCGAGTAGGCCGCCTGGTGCAGGCCCAGGCCGAGGATGGCGGCGCCGAACTTGTCGATCAGCGAGAGCGTCTCGACGCTGGCGAAGGACGGGCCGAACGGGATGCCGAAGTCCAGCGACTGGTACAGGTAGGCGAGGTTGTACCAGAGCAGCAGCTGCAGGATCAGCGGCACGGAGCGGAACACCCAGGTGTAGCCCCAGCTGACCGCCTGCAGCAGCGGGGAGCGGGACAGCCGCATGAGCGCGAGCACCGTGCCGAGCGCGAAGCCCAGCACCGCGGTGATCAGCGTCAGCTGCACCGTCGTCCAGACGCCGCGGACGATCGACTCCTCGGTGAGGTAGGCGGCGACGACGTCCCACTCCCACCGCGGGTTCGTGACCAGCGAGTTGAGCACCATCGCCAGCAGGACGCCGACGACGGCGGTGGCCACCCAGCGGCCGGGGTGCCGCGCGGGCACCACCCGCAGCTGGTCGTAGGGGGTCCCGACCGCAGGCGGCGCGGCGGTCGCCGGACCGGGGGCGAGCAGCGTCATGCGAGGTCTCCCAGGGGCTTCGCGAAGGCGTACAGGCGCTCGGCCACCGGCA
Source organism: Geodermatophilus sp. (assembly GCA_035474935.1). Taxonomy (GTDB): domain Bacteria; phylum Actinomycetota; class Actinomycetes; order Mycobacteriales; family Geodermatophilaceae; genus Geodermatophilus. The sequence goes on from DATIMX010000205.1 coordinate 14,891, forward strand.
GCCGGCGGAGCGCGTCGCTGTCGGTGGGGCGGGGGACGGCGGGATCGAACAGCGGGGTCCAGCCGGCGGCGAGGTAGAGCGCCTTCGCCTCGGGCTGGCGGGGGCCGGTGGTCAGGTACATGCGGGTGTAGCCGCGGGCGGCGGCGCGGTCCTCGAGCTCGGTGAGCACCCGGCGGGCCAGCCCCCGTCGGCGGTGCGCGGCGGCGGTCCACATCCGCTTGACCTCGGCGGTGCCGGGGTCGGTGTGCCGGCGGTAGGCGCCGCCGGCGACGGGTGACCCGCCGGCGAGCAGGAGCACCAGCTCGCCGGCGGGCGGGAGGAACTCCTCGACCGGGTAGCGGGTCAGCTCCTCGCTGGCACCGCCGAACAGGTCGCCGTAGCGGGTGTCGTACTCGACGGCGAGCTCGGCGAACAGGGGCGCGGCCAGTGGGTCCTCGGGGTGGACGGAGACCACCTGGAGCGGTGGTGCGGACATGACGGGGCTCCTCGCGGACCTTCGAGGGAGGACAGGGCGCGCGCCATCGACCGACTGCCGGGACGGCAGTCGGGAGGACGCGGAGGGGTGCCCGGCGGTCAGCCGGTCAGGAGGTCAGCGACAGAGCGCGCTGTCAGTGCGGTGCAGGTCGACGGTCGGCCGGCCGACCAGGTAGAGCGAGCAGGCACGCACGCTGTTCGTGCTCCCGTGTCCCACGGCTGGGCTCCTCTGTCGGGCCCCACGGGGGGCGGCTGGGCTTGCGGACGCGCGGTGCGCGTCCGCCTGGTCGTCACCCGGGGCACCCCGTCCCAGCGGAGGGTTGCCGGTCAGCCGAGCCGGGGCTTGACGCTGACACTCAGGACCTGACCCGAAATCTAGGCCGACGTCCCTAATCCCGTCAATTCCCATCGACTTGGTGCAGATGAGAGCTGGCGCACAGCTGCTCCGCTTGCCGGGGCCTACGGAGACCGCTCGCCAACACCCTCACCGTCCGGCGCAGCGTCCACCGTGTACGCGGTGGCGGGCTGGTCTTCGGGAAGCCGAAGAGCAAGCGCAGCCACCGCACCCTCGCGCTGCCGCTGCCCCTGGTCGCCGAACTGCACCGGCACAAGGCCGCACAGCTCGGTGAGCGGATGCCGGCCGGTTCCGAGTGGCACGACGAGGACCTCGTCTCCACCCAGCCCAACGGCCGGCCGATCGACAAGAAAGTCCCACTACGACGACTGGTCCCGGTTGCTCCAGGCGGCCGGCGTCCGGCACGTCCGCCTGCACGACGCCCGGCACACCGCCGCCACCCCGCTGCTCAGCGAGAACGTCCACCCGCGGGTGGTCAGGAAGCTGCTCGGCCGGGCGGGCGTGGCCGGCGTGCGCGTCGCCGCCGGTTGCGGGAGGGGCCCGGCCGCCGGCAGCGCCCGCTCAGCCTTGTCCTACCTCGCTCCTCGGCCGCCGCCCGAGCAGTACGCACGGGTCGGCGCCCTGCCGGCCACCAAGGACGATCGCGCGCCGGCGCCGTCACTCCACCACACGGCCACGTGAGCACAGGGAGCAGCTACGAGACGCTTGCACCGGGGTGGAGTCGGTCCTCTTCCGGACCACACGCTCGAGCCCGGTTCGGTGCGCACGTCGCTCGACGCCGCCGAACGCACCCCGACCCAGGCGGCCCACGCCGGTCGCGTGGCGACATCGCCGGGCTCGAGCGCCGTCGACACCGTGCCCGGCGCCCAGGCCACAGTGGCCACAGCGATCCCCGCCACCGGGCACGCCGACGCTCCCCCGACGCGCTGCTCCTCGGCTGGTCGCCTACGGGCTGGTGACCGGCAGGCCCACCGGGCGGCTGGCCGCCGATGCGGCGCAGGAGGCGACGGCGCTGTCCACCGACGTCGACGCCTCCGCCCCGTCGCTCAGCGCGTGAGCAGCTCCCGCAGCGCCTGGACCACCTCGGCCGGCGACTCCTCGGCCATGAAGTGGCCGCTGGCGACGGTGCGGTGCTCGAGGTCGGGCGCCCACGCGCTCCACGCCGCGGCGGCACCGGCGCTGAGCTCGGGGCCCCAGTCCTGCTGCAGCACGGTCACCGGCATCCGCAGCCGGTTCCCGGCGTCGCGGTCGGCGCGGTCGTGCTCGACGTCGACCGTGGCCGATGCGCGGTAGTCGGCCACGATCGAGGGGACGGCGTCGCGGCAGGCGGCCAGGTAGGCGGC
>DATIMX010000206.1:0-1735 GCA_035474935.1 Geodermatophilus sp.
GCACCGCCCAGCGCACGGTCCCCCAGCCGATGCCACTGACCATCGAACCGATGGCGAGCGCGGCGATGAGGACGCCGGACATCGACTTCGCCCCGTGCTGGTCGGCGAACCCGACGAGAGCGATCTCCAGCGTGCCGAGGATGGCGCCGACCGCCGCCCCGACCACGAAGAGCACCCGGATGCCGGCGGAGCGGATCGCCGAGGGACCGGTGCGGGCGGCGTGCCCGTGCGGCGGCGGCTCGGTGCGCCGCTGGGCGGCGAACAGCAGGCTGCCGACGACGGCCAGCGCGAACGCGGTCACCACGCCCGAGGTGGCGTGCCCGGTGGTGGACAGGAAGGTGACCAGCACCGGGCCGATGATGAAGACGAACTCGTCGACCACCGACTCCATCGCCAGCGCGGCCGGCAGCCGGTGCGTGCCGCGCAGCAGGTGGGTCCAGCGCACCCGGATCATCGAGGCCACCGGCGGGATGCAGGCGCCGGCCAGCCCGGCCGAGGCGAACAGGATCCAGCGGGGCCAGTCCTCCTTGACCGCGGGCAGGAACACGCAGCCCGCGACGATGAAGACCGCGAGCACCGGCAGCAGCGTGCGGCGCTGGCCGTGGGTGTCGGCCCAGCGGCCGAGCAGCGGCCCCGAGATCGCCGTGGTGACGGCCCCGGTCGCGGCGACCGCCCCGCCGAGCCCGTAGCTGCCGGTCTCCGAGGCGATGAGCAGCACCGAGCCGAGTCCGACCATCGACAGCGGCAGGCGGCCGATGAAGGCGGCCAGCACCATCGGCAGCGCGTGCGGCGTGCGCAGCACGTGCAGGTAGGGATTGGGCACGGGGAGGTGGCCTGTCGTCTCAGGTGAGGGGGTGCCGGTACGACTCACGCTAACCGACCGGCGCCCCCGCGGCCCGGCGGCAGTCGTGCCGGTGCAGCGCGCACGACCCCGGGACGGCGCAGGGCCCCGCGCCGGTCGCCGTTGACCGGTGCGGGGCCCTGCTCGGCCCCCTGCAGGGGTCCTCTCTCAGGCGAGCCGGTGCTCCAGGATGGCGAGCTCGTCCCACATGGTGCTGGGGAGCTTGTCGCCGAACTTCTGGAACCACTCGGTGATCTGCGGGACCTCGGCGCGCCACTCGTCCTTGTTCACGGCGAGGGCCTTCTCGACCTGCTCGCGGGTCATGTCCAGCCCGGAGACGTCCAGCGAGTCCGGCGTCGGCACGTGGCCGACCGCGGTCTCCTCGGCCGCCGCGGTGCCCTCGAGCCGCTCGATGACCCACTTGAGGACCCGGCTGTTCTCGCCGAAGCCCGGCCACAGGAAGCCGCCGTCCTCGTCGCGGCGGAACCAGTTGACGTAGAAGATCTTCGGCAGCTTGGTCGCGTCGGCGGACTTGCCGGTCTCCACCCAGTGCCTGAAGTAGTCGCCGGCGTTGTAGCCGATGAACGGCAGCATCGCGAACGGGTCGCGGCGGACGACGCCGACCGCGCCGGTGGCCGCCGCCGTGGTCTCCGACGACAGCGTGGCGCCCATGAAGACGCCGTGGTTCCAGTCCCGCGCCTCGGTGACCAGCGGGATCGTCGTCTTCCGGCGGCCGCCGAACAGGATCGCGTCGATCGGGACGCCGCGCGGGTCGTCGTACTCCGCCGCGAGGATCGGGCACTGCTCGATGGGGGTGCAGAAGCGGCTGTTCGGGTGGCTGGAGGGCTCGTCGCTCTCCGGCGTCCAGTCCCGGCCCTTCCAGTCGGTCAGGTG
>DATIMX010000207.1:0-14092 GCA_035474935.1 Geodermatophilus sp.
GTCCGCGGCGGTCGTCCCGGCGTCCCCGACGGCGGACGTGCACGTGCCCGGCGTCGCGGTCTTCGACGGCGACTGGACGCTGGTCTCGGTCGACCAGGCGACCGCCGACCTACTGGGCCGCCGGCGGGAGGAGCTGACCGGCCGCAACATCTGGATCGCGCTGCCCGAGCTGGCCGGCACCATCTTCCACAGCTTCCTGCTGCACGCCCGCAGCGTCGGCGGCCGGGTCACCTGGCGCGGCTACTACCCGCCGGCCGGCAGCTGGCTCGACGCCACCGCGCGGCGGGCCGGCGACCGACTGCACGTCTCGCTGCGGCGCAGCACCGGCCCGGTGCCCGAGGGGCCGGCCGGTCCCGTGACCGACCCGGCCGAGAACGACCGGCTGCGGTTCCTCGCCGAGGTCAGCGAGTCGATGGTCAGCACGCTGGACCCGCGCGAGTCGGTGGCCACCCTGGTCGGTCTCGTCGTCCCCCGGCTGTGCGACTGGGCCCTGGTCAGCGTCCTGGGGGACGACGGCGCCGCCGCCGACGAGGGCTGGGCGCACCGCGACCCCGCCCGGGCGGACGACCTCGACCTCTACCTGAGCAGGAGGGTGCGCACCGCCGTCGACGACAGCCCGATGGCGACCGCGCTGCTCACCGGCGAACCGATCCATCTGCCGACCATCGACCCGGCGATGGTGGAGCCGGCGTTCAGCGGCGACGAGGAGGTCCGCGCGGCCTGGGAGCGGCTGGACGCCGGCTCGATCACCGTCGTCCCGCTGCGCGCGCGTGCGGAGACCTTCGGCGCCCTCGGCCTGGTCAACGGTTCGACCCGGCCGCCGCACAGCGAGATGGAGATCGCCACGGCGGTGGAGGTGGCCCGTCGCGCCTCGCTGGCCATCGACAACGCCCGGCTCTACGGCCGCCAGCTCGCCGTCGCCGAGACCCTGCAGCGCAGCCTGCTCACCCCGCCGCCGCAGCCCGACGACCTGGAGATCGCCGTTCGCTACCTGCCGGCGTCGAGCACGCTGCACGTCGGCGGCGACTGGTACGACGCCTTCCAGCAGCCCGACGGCGCCACCCTGCTGGTCATCGGTGACGTCGTCGGGCACAACCTCGACGCGGCCGCGGCGATGGGGCAGGTCCGCAGCATCCTGCGGGGCATCGCCTACGACCGGAACGAGGATCCGGCGCGGGTGCTCGCCCGGGTGGACGCCGCGCTCACCGGCCTGCGGATCGGCACCCTGGCCACCGCGCTGATCGCCCGCCTCGAGCAGCCGGCGGAGCTCGCCGGCAGCGGGCGGCGGGTGCTGCGCTGGTCCTCGGCCGGGCACCTGCCGCCGCTGCTCGTGCACGGCGACGGCCGGGTGGAGCTGCTGGCGAGCGAGCCGCAGACGCTGCTCGGCGCCGAGTCGACCCGTCCCCGGACCGACGCGGTGGCCGAGGTCGGCGCCGGCGACACGCTGCTCTTCTACACCGACGGGCTGGTCGAGCAGGGCCGCACCGGCATCGACGAGGGCACCGACCGGCTGGTGGCCGCGGTCCGCGAGCTGGGGGCGGTCCCGGTGGATCGGCTGTGCGACGCGCTCATCGAGCGGATCGTCGGGCACCGGCCGGACGACGACGTCGCGATCGTCGCCGTGCGCTGCCATGCGCAGGGCGGCACGTGACCCGAGCCCCCGTCCCGGCCCGCTGACCTGGGCGTGCGGCATGCTCGGCGGGCCGCACCCCGAGCCCGTGGAGGACCCGCCCATGTCGACCCTGTCCGCGTTCGCCGCCGCACTGACCGGAGGGGGCATCGAGGTCGTGGACCTCACCGCCCCGTTGTCGGCGGAGACGCCGGTCATCGCGCTCCCGCCCCAGTTCGCGCAGACCGCGCGCTTCGAACTGGAGGAGCTCAGCCGGTACGACGCCCGCGGCCCGGCCTGGTACTGGAACAACTTCCGGACCGGTGAGCACACCGGCACGCACTTCGACGCGCCCAACCACTGGGTGACCGGTGCCGACGGCGACGACGTCGCCTCCGTCCCGGCCGCCCGGCTGGTCGCCCCGGCCGCCGTCCTGGACTTCTCCGCCGAGGCGGCGGCCGACCCGGACTTCCTGCTCGAGGTCGAGCACGTCCGGGCGTGGGAGGCCGAGCACGGCCCGCTGCCCGAGAACGGGTGGCTGCTCTACCGCACCGGGTGGGACGCCCGGAGCGCGTCGCAGGAGCAGTTCCTCAACGCCGACGACACCGGCCCGCACACGCCCGGCCTCTCGCCCGAGTGCGCCCGCTGGCTGGCCGAGGAGGCGCCGGTGTTCGGGTTGGGGGTCGAGACGGTCGGCACCGACGCCGGCACCGCGCACTCCTTCGACCCGCCGTTCCCCTGCCACGCCGCGCTCATGGGCAGTGGCAAGTACGGGCTCACCCAGCTGCAGAACCTGGCGCTGCTGCCGCCGACCGGGGCGGTGCTCGTGACCGCGCCGCTGCCGATCGTCTCCGGCTCGGGTTCCCCGGCCCGGGTGCTGGCCCTGGTCGAGCGGGGATGACGGGCCGCACCACCGTCGCGGAGGCGGTCGGGACCGCGCTGGTCGGTTGTGGCGTCGACACGGTCGTCGGCGTCGTCGGCTCGGGCAACTTCGCCGTCACCAACGCCATGGTGGCTGCAGGCGCCCGGTTCGTGGCCGCGCGGCACGAGGGCGGCGCGGCGACGATCGCCGATGCGCACGCCCGGATGAGCGGCCGCCCGACCGCACTGACGCTGCACCAGGGCTGTGGGCTCACCAACGCGCTCACCGGGATCACCGAGGCGGCGAAGAGCCGGACGCCGCTGGTCGTGCTGGCCGCCGAGGCCACGTCGCCGCGGTCGAACTTCGCCGTCGACCAGGCGGCGCTGGCCACCGCCGTCGGCGCCGTCCCGATGCGGGTCACCTCCGCGGCCCGGGCACTGGACCAGGTCGCCGCCGCCGTCGGCACGGCCGTCCACGGCCGGCGCACGGTGGTGCTCAACCTCCCGCTGGACGTCCAGGCCGCGGAGCTGGCCCTGCCGGCGCGCCCGCCGGAGGTCCCGGCGCCGCTCCCCGCGGTGCCCGGTGCCGCGGAGGTCGACCGCCTGGTGGCCGCCCTGCGGTCCGCCCGGCGCCCGGTGTTCGTGGCCGGCCGCGGGGCCCGCGGACCCGGTGCCCGTGTGGCGCTGGAGGCGCTGGCCGACCGGTGCGGCGCGCTGCTGGCCACCTCGGCGGTGGCCCGGGGCCTGTTCCGCGGCAGTCCCTGGTCGCTGGACGTCTCCGGCGGCTTCGCGTCCCCGCTGGCCGCCGAGCTCATCGGCGGCGCCGACCTGGTGGTCGGCTGGGGGTGCGCGCTGAACATGTGGACGATGCGGCACGGCCGGCTGGTCGCCGAGGGCGCGGTGGTCGCGCAGGTCGACGACGACCCGTCCGCGATCGGCGCCCACCGCGACGTCGCCGTGGGCGTGGTCGGCGACGTCCGGCGGACGGCGGCGGCCGCGGCGGCCGCGCTCGGCGGCGACGTCACCCCGGGTTACCGCAGCCGGGAGCTGCGGACGGCGATCGCCGCGCGGGTGCGCTGGCGGGACGTGCCGTTCACGCCCTCGGGTGGGCCGGACCGGATCGACCCGCGCACGCTGACCATCGCGCTGGACGACCTGCTGCCGGCCGAGCGGGTGGTCGCCGTCGACTCGGGCAACTTCATGGGCTGGCCGAGCGTGTTCCTCGACGTCCCCGACGAGTTCGGCTTCTGCTTCACCCAGGCCTTCCAGTCCGTCGGGCTCGGGCTGGCGACGGGCATCGGCGCCGCGCTGGCCCGGCCCGACCGGCTGCCGGTGGCCGCGCTGGGCGACGGCGGCGCGCTGATGGGGGCGTCGGAGCTGGAGACCGTCGTCCGGCTGGGCCTACCCATGGTGGTCGTCGTCTACGACGACGCTGCGTACGGGGCCGAGGTGCACCACTTCGGCCCGGACGGGCACCCGCTGGACACCGTCCGCTTCCCGGAGACCGACTTCGCCGCGCTCGCCCGGGGCCACGGGTTCACGGCGGTCACCGTGCGGGCGCCCGGGGACCTGGCCGGGGTGGCCGAGTGGGTGGCGGGTTCCCGGGACACGCCCCTGCTCGTCGACGCCAAGGTGGCCGCGGACGAGCCGTCGTGGTGGCTCGCGGAGGCTTTCCGCGGCCACTGACGGCGGCGTTCGCAACGGTTGACGGGGTCGGGTGACCGGCGCCGGCGAGTCGGCCGGCGGCACCCGATCGGGGCCGTGCTCGTCCGGCGCCGGGCCGGACCGTGCCCACCGACGCGGACCGCGTCCCGGGGCACGGCTACCGGAGGTACGGCACCTCGGGAGGTACCGCACCTCGCGGGCTCGTCGGCGGTCATCCGGTGCTCGACCGGGGGAGCGGGGGCATGGCGCGGTGACCACCGGATCCCGCTCCGGGGTGGTCACCGCGCCGTGATCGCGTAAGGGGTCAGCCGATCCGGCGGGCGCTGTTGTAGCCGCCCATCGCGTCGATGGAGGCGACCTTGACCGGCTGGCCGTAGGTCGAGGCGTGCACCATCTGCCCGTCGCCCACGTAGATGCCGACGTGGCTGACCGGGCTGTAGAAGAACACCAGGTCGCCGGGCTGCAGCTGCGACCGCGACACCGGCGTCCCCATCTGCGACTGCATGGTGCTGGAGTGCGGCAGGCGCACGCCGGCGGCGGCGTAGGCGTACTGCACCAGGCCCGAGCAGTCGAAGGCGTCCGGACCGGCGGCGGCCCACACGTAGGGGTCGCCGAGCTGGGCCAGGGCGGTGTCCACGGCGGTCCGCGCGGCGCCGCCGGCCGCCGCGACCCGCGGCGCGGGCGCCGGGGCTGCCGCGGCGGGCGCGGTCCCGCCGGAGAAGCCCTCCGACGGCGCCGGGGTGGGCGCCGCCGCGGTCTCCTCGGCGGCGTGCCGCTCGGCGGCCTCGCGGGCGGCCCGCTGCTCCTCGGCCGCCAACCGGTCGTACACGGCCTGGAAGGTGGCGACCTGCCGGTCGAGATCGGCCTGCTGGGCGGCGACCCGGTCCAGCAGCGCGGCCGCCTCGGCCTGCGTGCGCTCGGCCGCGCTGCGCGCCGCGGCGGCGCTGTCCGTGGCCTGCACGGCGCCGCCGAGGACGCCGTTGGTGTGGTCGGCGATCGCCTGGAGCGTGCCGACCCGGTCGAGCAGCTCGTCGGGGGAGTCGGCGGTGAGCATCGCCGAGAGCGTGGTCAGCCGGTCGCCGGTCCAGGCGCCGCGGGCGACGCTGCGGACCTGCTCGCGCGCCGCCGCCAGGGCGGCCTCGGCGGCGGCGACGTCCCGGGCGGCCTGCGCGGCGGCGTCCTGGCTGGCGCGCAGCTGCTCGCGCGCCTCGTTGAACTGCTCGGTGACGACCTCGAGGTCGTGGGCCCGCTCGGCGACGAGGGCGGCGGCCTCGGCGGAGGTCTCCGGGTCCTCGGGACTGGCGGCGGCGGGGACGGTCGCGAGGGTGAGGCTGCCGGCGGCGATCAGGCCGATCACGATGCGGGGGACCGCACGGCGGGCAGGGGTGAGGGCACTCGCCATGGAGGCGGGTTCGTCCTTCCTTCCACGGCCGCCTACCGAGTTAGCTGACGGGTTCGGGCGGGAAGTCGCCCGGCGCTGCCCGGCCTGGCGGCCGGGTGGCGCTTCACCCCGGTGCTGCGGTGGGTCCCCGGCCCCCGATCCGGCGAGACGGGCCGGTACGGGGTTCGGCGGCGTCCGCCCGGTCGCCACGGGGAGTGGCGGAGACGACCCGGTCGGACGGCCGGAACGGTAGGTCCGTGACCTGGTCGTGACAAACGGCGGGACGGGTTCGGGTGGACACCCCGAGCCGGGGTGACCGACGGTGACCGGAACGCGCACGGTGCGTCCCGAGCGCAGGTCAACGGCGCCTTGGCTGCTGAGGGTGCGGGCGGGATGGCGGTGGGTCACCATGACCTCCGGCGCCGGGCCGTCCGCCGGGCCGCACCGGACGAGGAGGCAGCCGTGATCGGACGACCGACGGTCGGGGGCGACCCGGGACGGGCGCGGATCGGCGTCCCCTCGCGGACGGCGACGACCGGCCGCTCCGTGGTGGTCTTCGCCGACGCGGACGAGGACGGCGCGGCCGCGCTGCGCCGGCTGGCCGGGCTGTCGGACGTCGTCGACTCCCGTGACGCCGAGCCGAGGGACGCCGACGCGCGGGCGCTGCGGCAGGCCGACGCGGTCGTCTTCCCCGGGCTCGGGCTGGCCGTGGCCGCCGTCGACCCGGGGCGGCTGGCCGAGGACGGGTCGGTGCTCGCGGTGACGCCCGAGCTGGTCCAGCACGTGCTGCCGCAGGTCCCCGAGGGCTACCTCGCCGGGTACCGGGACGCTGTCACCGACCTCACCGGGCGGCTGCTCGGTCTGCCCGGGGACACCGCCGAGCCGACCACCCCGCCCTTCGCCGACACCCTCCAGTACACCTGGGGCCTGCAGGCCACCGAGGTGCCGGCGTCGCCGCGCACCGGCCGCGGCATCCGGGTGGCCGTCCTCGACACCGGCTTCGACCTCGGCCACCCCGACTTCGCCGGCCGCGCGGTCACCGCCACCTCGTTCGTCGCCGGCCAGTCGCCGCAGGACGTGCACGGTCACGGCACGCACTGCGTGGGCACCGCCTGCGGCCCGCGCACCCCGCAGGGGTCCCGCGGTTACGGCGTCGCCCCGGACGCGGAGGTCTTCGTCGGGAAGGTGCTCAGCGACGAGGGCTCGGGCACCGACGCCGAGATCCTCGCCGGCATCGCCTGGGCGGTGCGCAACGGGTGCCAGGTGATCTCGATGTCGCTGGGTGCCGACGTCGTCGAGCCCAGCCCGGCCTACACGGCGGCGGGCCGGCGGGCCCTGGACCAGGGGTCGCTGCTCGTGGCGGCCGCGGGCAACAACGCCGACCGGGAGAACGGGGACGTCGGCTTCGTCGGCGTGCCGGCCAACAGCCCGGAGATCCTGGCCGTCGGCGCGCTGGACCCCGCCCTCGCGGTCGCCTGGTTCTCCGTCCGCAGCAGCGCCGTCCCCGGTGGGCAGGTCGACCTGGCCGCGCCCGGGGTGGACGTGTACTCGTCCTGGCCGCTGCCGGACCGCTACAACACGATCAGCGGCACCAGCATGGCGACGACGCACGTCGCCGGCCTGGCTGCGCTGTGGGCCGAGGAGACCGGGCTGCGCGGGCGGGAGCTCTGGCAGACGCTGACCCGGGCCGCGCGGCGGCTGACCGCGCCGTCGGCCGACGTCGGCTCGGGGCTGCCGCTCGCGCCGCGGTGAGAGCCCACCCCGGCGGTGCCGTCCGGGGCTACCGTGCCCCCGTGACCGCTGTGATCGTCACCGTCGACGACGCGCACCGCGCCCAGCTGGACGCGGTCGCCGAGTCGCTGCGCCGGCACGGCATGCAGGTCGAGCAGGTGCTGGCCGAGGTGGGCCTGATCGCCGGGCAGCTGTCCGCCGGGCGGGCGCTCGGCGAGCTGCGGGTCGAGGGCGTTGCCGCGGTGGAGGAGGCCCGCACCGTCCGGCTGCCACCGCCGGACGCCGCCGTGCAGTGACGGTCGGGTGACACTCCCCGGGGCCTGCTTGTCGCCGCGGACGGGCGCGGCCACAGTGGGGGCGTGCACCGCCTGAACCCCGGGTCCGAGCCGCCGAGCGGCACCTACCGGGTGGTGCAGGAGGACGTCGGCCCGGTGCTGCACCTGCTCGGCGACGTCGACGAGCCCCTCGTGCGGCGGATGCGCGCCGAGGGCGTCGACGAGCGCGAGCTAATGGCGGTGCAGGTCGGCTCCGTCGGCTACATCGACTCGACCGGGCTGTCGCTGCTGGTGCGGTGGGCGCAGTCCGCGGCGCGGAACGGGCGGCCGGCGGTGCTCCGGTCGGCGTCCCCGCGGTTCCGGAAGGTGCTCGACCTCGCCGGCATCTCGGTGCTCTTCGTCCTGGCCGACGACGGCCGCGGCTGACCGGCCGCACGGGTCCGGCCTACAGTCCGCCGGGGCGGCCCGCCGGGGCCGCAGGAGGTGGGGGACCGTGGACCGACCGCCGGCGATCGCGTTGCTGGGACTGGGGGAGGCCGGGGCGGAGATCGCCCGCGACCTGGTCGCCCGGGGTGCCGACGTCCGGGGCTACGACCCGCGGGTGGCCCCGCCGCCCGGCGTGCTGCCGCGCACCGACGAGGCCGCCGCCGTCGCCGATGCCGACGTGGTGCTCAGCGTGAACAGCGCCGCCGACGCGCCGGTCGCGCTGCGCAACGCGCTGCCGCGGCTGCAGCCGGGAGCGGTCTGGGCCGACCTCAACACCGCCGCCCCCGGCGTCAAGCGGGACCTCGCTGCGACCCTCGCCGGCCGGGGCGTCCCCGTGGCCGACGTGGCGCTGCTGGCGACCGTCCCCGGGCGCGGGCTGCGCACCCCGATGCTGGTGTCCGGCGACGGCGCCCACAGGTTCGCGCAGGTGCTGGCCGGCTTCGGCGTGACCGTGGACGTGCTCGACGGCCCACCCGGTGCGGCGATCTCCCGCAAACTGCTGCGCAGCGTCTTCTGGAAGGGCGTGGCCGCCGCCGTGGTCGAGGCGGTGGAGGGCGCCGAGGCGGCCGGGGTCGGCGACTGGCTGCGGCGCGACATCGCGGCGGAGCTGGACCGCTTCGCCGCCTCCGACCTCGAGGTGTTCCTCACCGGGTCCCGACAGCACGCCCGCCGCCGGACCGCGGAGATGGCGGCCGCCGCCCAGCAGCTGGCCGACCTGGGCGTGCCGTCCCGGGTGGCCGTCGCCGCGCGGGACCAGCTGGCGGCCCTGGCCGACGCGGCGGCCGCGGACGAGGACGACGGCCGGCCCTGACCGGCGTCCAGCGAACGCACGATGCGGGTCCGGGCGCCCCCAGGCCGGGACGCTCGACGCCGGCACCGGCGCCCCGCCCGAGGGCGTGATGTCGGTCACCGTCGTGGCCGCCTCGCTCACCGACGCCGACGTCGATGCCACGGCCGCATACGCCCAGGGCGCTGACGCCGTGCGGTGATCGAGACGCGCCCGGGGCGCACGGGGCTGGTGGTGCGGGCGGACGGGACGGCGAGCGTGGTCGAGGGAGACTGGGTGGACGTGTCGCGGCGTCGTCATGTCGTCATGACGTATGGTCGACAGCGACCCGGCCCACGACCCCAGGGAGACAGCCGGTGCGCATCGGTGTCCTGACCGGCGGGGGCGACTGCCCCGGCCTCAATGCCGTCATCCGCTCGGTCGTCCGCACCGCGACGACCCAGTACGGCAGCTCGGTGATCGGTTTCCGCGACGGCTGGCGCGGCCTGCTCGAGAACCGGACCACGCCGCTGGACGTCGCCGCCGTCGACGGCCTGCTCACCCGCGGGGGGACGACGCTGGGCTCGGCCCGGGTGGCGCCGGAGAAGCTGCACGCCGGCCTCGACGACATGAAGGCCGTGCTGGCGCAGCACGGGGTCGACGTGCTCATCCCGATCGGCGGTGAGGGCACGCTCACCGCGGCCCACCTGCTGTCGGAGGCCGGGGTCCCGGTGGTCGGCATCCCCAAGACCATCGACAACGACATCGACTGCACCGACCTGACCTTCGGCTTCGACACCGCGGTCAGCGTCGCCACGGAGATGATCGACCGGCTGCACACCACCGCCGAGTCCCACCAGCGGGTGCTGCTGGTGGAGGTCATGGGCCGACACGCCGGGTGGATCGCGCTGCACGCGGGCCTCGCCGCCGGCGCGCACCTGACCCTGGTGCCCGAGGAGCCCTTCGACGTCGCCGAGGTGGCGAAGATCGTCGAGGACCGCTTCGCCCGCGGCGACTCGCACGTCATCGGCGTCGTCGCCGAGGGCGCGTCCCCGCTGCCCGGCACGATGCTGGTCCGCGACGGCGGCGTCGACGAGTACGGCCACAAGCGGTTCACCGGTGTGGCGCAGCAGCTCGGCGAGGAGCTGGAGCGGCGCACCGGCAAGGAGGTGCGCACCACCGTGCTCGGCCACGTGCAGCGCGGCGGCACCCCGACGTCCTTCGACCGGGTGCTGGCCACCCGGTTCGGCCTGCACGCCACCGTCGCCGCGCACGACGGCAAGGTCGGTCAGATGGTGGCGCTGCGCGGCACCGAGATCGAGCTGGTGCCGCTGGCCGACGCCGTCGCCCGACTCAAGACGGTGACGCCCACCCGGCTGGCGGAGACCCTCGCCTTCACCGGCTGAAGGACCCCCTCCTCCCCACCCCTCGCAAGCTCGGGGCGGTGCCCTGGAGGGGGCCGTTCCAGCACGTCACCTGTAGCAGTACGAATCCGAGGAGGCGTCCCCGCCCTGCAGCCGCACCTGGTGCGGCCGCAGGCCGCGCCAGTCCTCGCCGTGCGGGAAGAACCGCTGGTCGAGGCTGAGGCCGCCGGTCCCCGGGTCGGTGTCGATCTTGGCCATCCAGGAGCCGGTGCCGTCGGGGAAGAACTGGTCGTCCCACGCGCCGTAGAGCGAGTTGGTGACGTAGATGCGCCGGCCGTCGCGGCTGACCTCGACCATCTGCGGACCGCCGGCCAGCGGTTCGCCGGGTGCGGCCGGGTGGGCGGTCTTCCGCACCACGCCGCCCAGGTGGACCGAGCCCACCTCGCGCGGGTGCGCCGGGTCGCTGACGTCGTACTGCTTGAGCTCGCCGATGCCCCAGCACGAGACGTAGAGCATCCGGTCGTCGACCGACAGGTCGATGTCGGTGACCAGCGGCGGCACCGCGGAGAACGGCTTCAGCGCGGGCGGCAGGTCGTCGGGGTCGGCCGGCTCGGCGGGGATCGTGATGACTTTCTCGGCCTTCCAGTCCTCGCCGTCGCGGAACCAGCGCCACACCGACGCCGACAGGTCGGCGGTGGAGACGACGACACCGACGAACCCCCAGGTGGCGTCCGGGTCGTGGGAGGGCCGCAGTTCCAGCACCATCTGGTGCTCGGGGCCGAGGTCGACCTCCTGCACGTGGCGGCCCTCGGCGAGGTCCCAGAAGTGGATGCGGTGGCCGTACTTGTTGTCCAGCAGCAGCTCGGGGACCAGCCCGTCCTCCACCATTGACGGGGTGCCCCACTCGCTGGAGACCAGGGTGTTCTGGTTGAGGTGCCACCACGCGTCGTAGGCCAGGTACTGCGGGCCGCGGTCGGTCTCCCACGCCCGCAGGACGTCGAAGGTGCTGTGGTCCAGCAGCGCGATCCCGCCGGGGCCGTCGTCCCCGTCCCCGCTGCCCAGGCAGGTGAGGCAGACGCCGTCCGGGCCGCAGTGCAGCGTGTGCGGCCGCGAGTAGCCGGCCTTCTCCGCCAGCTCCTCCGCCCCGATCGTCTTGTGCAGCCGGGGCGCGCGCGGGTCGGGGTGGGTGTCGTAGACGTACACGTTCGAGCTGCGCAGGGCGGGCAGCAGCAGGTAGCGGCGCTGCAGGCCGTCGTGCCCCATGTCGTGGCCCTCGTGCATCAACGCGCTGGAGCAGGCGTTCCACCCGAAGTGGTGCAGCTCGTCGCCGACCGTGGGCAGCTCGGCCCAGCTGACGATCTGTCCGTAGGTGGGGGAGCCGGCGTCGGTGTCGACGACGGTCAGGGCGTCGGGCCTGCTGCCCGCGCGGTCGAACGCGACCACGTAGGCCAGTCGCTCGGTCGGCGCCGCGATCGCCTCGGCGGCGCTGCGGTAGAAGGTCGGGTCCATCCGCGTCGGGGTGCTCATGCCGTGGCCTCCTGGACTGGGGGGTCCCGACCATCCCGCGCCCGACAGCCGTGCGGAAGACACTGCTGCGTCAGCCCACGGGCGCGGCCCGTCCTCTCGCGCTGCCGCGCCCGGCCGCGCTGGGTAGCGTCCGGGACCACACGCCAGGACGACGGGAGGCTCCGTGCCCGACACGACCGTCCCTGGTGGGGCCAGTGCACCGGAACTGCGCGCGCACCTCGCCGTGCCGCCGGTGTCGGAGGGGCCGTGGCCGGGCGTGGTGGTGGTGCACGAGGCCTTCGGGTTGAACGACGACACCCGCCAGCAGGCCGACCGGCTCGCCGCCGCCGGCTACCTCGCCCTCGCCCCCGACCTGTTCAGCGGCGGCGGCGCCGTGCGCTGCCTGAGGCGCACCTTCGGCGACCTGTTCCGCCAGGACGGCCCGGCCTTCGGCGACCTGGAGGCGGCGCGCAGCTGGCTGGCCGGCCGGGAGGACTGCACCGGCCGGGTCGGCGTCGTCGGCTTCTGCATGGGCGGCGGGTTCGCGCTGCTGGCGGCCACCCGCGGCTTCGACGTCGCCGCGCCGAACTACGGGATGCTGCCGAGAGACGCCGAGCGGGCGCTGGCCGGCGCCTGTCCGGTGGTGGCCAGCTACGGGCGCAGGGACCGCGCCCTCCGCGGGGCGGCCCAGCGGCTGGAGCGGGTGCTCACCGAGCACGGGGTGCCGCACGACGTCCGCGAGTACCCCGACGCCGGGCACTCGTTCATGAACCGGCACGACGTCGGGCCCTTCGCCGTCCTGGAGCGGGTGGCCGGCCTCAGCTACCACCACCCGTCGGCCGAGGACGCCTGGGCGCGGATCCTCCGCTTCCTGGACACCCACCTGCGCGCCGGCTGAGCCGCACCCGTCCCGCGCGCACCGCTCCCGGCGGTCCTCCCTCAGTGCGCGATCGGGGCGACGGCCGCCTGACGCCGGCGGCGGTGAGCGGCCATCCGCACCGGCGCGTCGGCGGTCCCGTAGCCGTCGTAGCCGCCCAGGCGCTGCACGACCTCGACGAACACCCGGTCGCCGAGCAGCTCGGTGGCCAGATGCAGGTAGCCGCCGGCGCCGTCCTCCTCGTACATCAGCCCGTGCTCCCGGACGGCGGCGAGCAGGTCGGCGGGCAGGTCGAAGCGGGCCTCGAGGTCGTCGGCGTAGTTGGCCGGCAGGGCCAGCAGCGGCGCCCCGGCCGCGCGCAGCGCCGCCGCGGTGGCGACCAGGTCGTCGGTGGCCAGGGCGACGTACTGCGGCTCGGGGACGCCGGGTGCCCAGCCGCCGCGGCGCAGCGTCGCGGCCGACAGGGCCAGCCGCACGGAGCGGTCCGGGTCGGTGACCGCGCGGGTGCGCACCAGGCCGAACGGGGCGGCCAGCTCGGTGACCTCCTGCGACTCCAGTCCGAGGACGGCGCGGTAGAACAGCCCCGCCTCGTCGAAGGAGTCGAACGGCTGGGTCAGCCCCACGTGGTCGACGTGCGTGATCCCCGCACCCGGCCCGGGCCGCTCCCCGGTGGGCAGGAAGTCGGCCGGCCAGCCGTCGGGGACGGTGCGGGTGAAGAAGACCTGGGTGCCGTCGGGCGCGGCCACGGCCGACAGCTCGGCCTCGGCGGCGCCGCGGGTGCGGGGGAGGACCGGGGCGCTCATCGCCTCGGCGCGGGCGGCCGAGCGGCCGGGGTCCGCGCTCTCCAGGCCGAGCGCGGCGACCGACGCGACACCGGCCGTGGCCGGGCGCACCACCGACGCGTTCAGCAGCACCCGCGCGCGGCCCTGCTCCCACAGCTGCACCGGCTTGGAGCGGTGCTGGCCGGTGTGGGTGAAGCCGAGCGCGGCGAGCACCTCGGCCACCCGCGGACCGGACACGCCGTCGATGCCGAGCTCGGTGAACGACCAGCCCGACAGCGCGGGTGCGGCCGGGGGCAGCGGGAGGCCGGACGCCGGGTCGCGCAGCGCCAGCGCCTCCTCCAGCCACTGCAGCGAGCGCATCGCGTCCACCGCCGTCCGGGCCGGGTCGGCCTGCCGGTAGACGTCGTTGAAGACCTCGAGCGACAGCGGCCCGGTGTAGCCGGTGGCGAGCACCGCGGCGACGAAGCCGGGCAGGTCGAAGGCGCCCTGACCCGGGAAGAGGCGGTGGTGCCGGCTCCACTGCAGCACGTCCATGGCCAGCTGCGGCGCGTCGGCCAGCTGCAGGAAGAACAGCTTCTCCCCGGGGACGTCGGCGAAGCCGGCCGGGTCGCCGCCGCGGGAGAGCACGTGGAAGCTGTCCAGGCACATCCCGAGGGCGGGGGAGTCCGCACGGCGGACGGCGTCCCACGACCGCTCCCAGGTCGACACGTGCCGGCCCCAGGCCAGTGCCTCGTAGGCGATCCGCAGGCCGCGCTCGCCGGCGCGGGCGGCGGCGGCGGCCAGCTGCCC
>DATIMX010000208.1:0-8692 GCA_035474935.1 Geodermatophilus sp.
CGGTCGGTCTTGTTGACCACGAGGATGACCGGCATCCCCTTGCCCAGCGCCTTGCGCAGCACGAAACGGGTCTGCGGCAGCGGGCCCTCGGAGGCGTCCACGAGCAGGACGACGCCGTCCACCATCGACAGGCCGCGCTCGACCTCGCCGCCGAAGTCGGCGTGGCCGGGGGTGTCGACGATGTTGACGACGACGGGGTTGCCGTTCTCGTCGGCCAGGTGGATGGCGGTGTTCTTGGCGAGGATGGTGATGCCGCGCTCACGCTCGAGGTCCATCGAGTCCATGACGCGGTCCTGCGTGGAGTCGTTGTCCGTCCCCTCGCCCTTGGCGCGGCCGAGCGCGCCGGCCTGGCGGAGGAGGGCGTCGACCAGGGTGGTCTTGCCGTGGTCGACGTGGGCGATGATCGCCACGTTGCGCAGGTCGTCGCGGGTGGGCATGCGAGAGGGCACCTCGAGAGAGATCAGGGGGTCGGCGCGTCCGTCTCTGCTGCGGAGCGCCCAGACACCAGGGCCAACAGCCGCCGGCCCGGCGACCTTCCCATGCTAGTGGAAGGACCCCCTGCCCCCCTCCGTGGAAGGACCCCGTCCTCCCACCCCCTGGCCCGCTCGGGGCGGGACCCGGGACGGGGCCGGCGGCGGGACCCTGCAGGGGGCCGACCGTCGATCAGCTGCGGTCGGCCACCGCGTACGTGACCCCGGCGGCGACGAGGGTCACCAGGGCCACCGCCAGCCAGGACGCCATCCCGACGCCGAGGGCCAGCACGTGCGCGAGCACGAAGGCACCGATGTAGAGCGCACCGAGGCCCAGGGCGACCGCCCAGCCGCGGTGCTTGACCCACAGCCAGGCCGCGCCGAGCCCGCCGAGGGCGAAGACCGCGCCACCGAGGGCGCGGATCCCGGTGCCCTGCGCGACGCCGAAGCCGGCCGCGAGGCCGACGGCGACCAGGAGGGCGGAGGGGATGCGGGTGCGGGTCAGGGTCGAGCTCGTCATGCCCTCAGTCTCCCCCGGCAGCGTGCGGCCGCACGGAGCACAGGGCTACGCGGCCGGGCGGATGAGGCCGAACCGTCGGCCGAGCAACGGGCCCACGACCGGCCACGCCGATGCGCGCAGCGTCGTGTCCCGCACGGTCATCCGCCACCGCTCCTCGGGCACGAACCAGGACGCCGTGCGAGCACCCGAGTCGGCGAGCCGCGTCACGAGGGGCCCGAGTCGTTCCCTGGCCCGGTCCAGTGCGGCGGGGACGTCGGCGACGTCCGACACCGTCGCCAGTTCCTCGGCCACCGTCGCACCGCCGGCCAGGGCGAGGGACGCCCCCTGGCCGGCCAGCAGGGACACGCACCAGCAGGCGTCGCCGAGCAGCGCGACCCGGCCGCGGTGCCACACCCGTGCGCGGACCTGCACGGTCCGGTCGGTGTAGCGGTCCACGGCCGAGGGGAACGCCGCGAGCAGCTCGGGGACGAGCCAATCGAGGTCGCCGAAGCGGCGGTGCAGCGTCCCGGGGAGCTCGGCATCGGGCTCGCCCCCGCCGTCGGGTGACCGGTGCACGAGGAACGCGGCGGTGCGCTCCTCGTCCACCGGGTAGACGGCCACCATGCGTCCCGGTGCCGTGAGCGTGACGAAGTCCTCGCGGCGCACCCCCGGCAGGCTGCGGTCCAGGATCCAGGTCCACACGGCGTGGCCGAGGTCGCGGGTGCTCCACTCGTCCGGCTCCAGCAGGTCGCTGCGCACCCGCGAGTGGACCCCGTCGGCCCCCAGGACGACGTCCCACTCCTCCTCGGCACCGTCTGCGTACCGCACGACGACCGGGTCCCCCACCGCCGCGGACGGCTGCACGCCGACCACCTTGCGACCGTGGGACGGCTGGACCCCGGCGTCCCGTGCCGCGGCGCACAGCTCGGCCTCCAGATCGCCGCGCAGGAAGTTGTGGTGCCGCCCACCGAACATGCGGCGGCGCAGCGCCGGGTAGCCGACGGCGACCCGCGATCGACCGGACCCGTCGACGAACACCAGGCGCTCGATCGGGGCGTGGATGCGCTCCAGCGCGGGCCCCAGCCCCAGCCGCTCGGCCGCGTCGACGCCGGGACCGAAGAAGTCGATCATGTAGCCGCCGCCCCGGGGACCGGGCGCAGCCTCCACCACGGTCGGGGACCCGCCGAGCCGGCGCAGCCGCAGGGCGGCCGACAGCCCGGCGATGCCGGCTCCGACGACGAGGACCCGCACGGCCACGCCCCACGGTACGAACTCGCAGACGCCGGGGAGGTCAGCGGGGTCCCGACCCGCGGCGGCCGGCCACCGCGGGTCGGGACCCCGGACGTCCTGCCGGAGGTGCTCAGTCGGCCTGCGCCGCCTCGACTGCGGCACGCAGCCCCGCGGGCGTCCGGTCCTGGAGGATCGCGCCGTCGACGAGGACGGTCGGGGTACCGGTCACCCCCGCCCGACTGGCCGCGTCGGTGACCTCGCGCGTCCAGTCCTCGTAGGCGAGCCCCGTGATCGCCTCCTCGACATCGGCACCGCTGGCACCGGCCTCCGCGGCCAGCTCGCCCAGCCGCTCGTCCGTCAGCCCGGGGCCACCCTCCGCCGGCTGCTCCGCGAACAGCGCGTCGTGGAACGCGAGGAACGCCTCGGTGCCGGCCGCGTCGCCGACCACGGCCGCGGCGTTGAGCGCCCGGGTGGAGTAGTCGTCGGTGGAGGCGCGGTCGAGGATCGCGATCGGGTGGTAGCGCACCTGGGCCGTCCCGTCGGCGGCGAGCGCGGCGAGGGTGTCACCGGTGGTGGCCTCGAACTGCCGGCAGGCCGGGCACAGGAAGTCCTCGTAGACGTCCACGGTGACGGGGGCGTCGGCCGGCCCGACCGCGAACGCCGTCGCGCCGTCCACCGTGTTCGCCGGTACGGCGGCGTCGGGAGAGCTCGACGTCCGGGCGCTCTGGACGACGATCACCACGACGACGGCGACCACGACGACGACCGCCGCGACCACCCCGCCGACGACGGCCTGCCGGCGGCGGCGCTCCTGGGCCCGGGCGCGTTGCTCTGCGGCGCGCTTCTCGGCGATGCGACGGCGGGCGGTCTCGCGCTTGCTCTCAGCGGACACGTCCGGCCTCCTGGTTCGACGGGTCTGGCGCCTCCTGCCGGCCGCCGAGGGCCAGCCGGGAGCGCGGCCACCTGGCCAGCGCCAACGCGACCGCGAGGAGAGCGACGTCGCGGACGACCTCCGCCGGGTAGGCGGTCTCCCCCGCGGCCACCTCACCGCCGCCGCCGAAGCAGCCGCAGTCGATCTGCAGGCCCCGGGCCCAGGCCGAGCCGACCCCGGCGAGGAGCACGACGAGCAGGGCGGCCGCGGCGACCGCCGCCGTCCGCACGAAGACGCCGGCCACGAGGGCCAGCCCGACGGCGATCTCGAGGACGGGCAGCCCGAAGGCCACCGGCGCGACCAGCGGCTCGGGCAGCAGGCGGTAGGCGCGCACGGCGCGGACGGCGGCGTCCGGGTCGGGCAGCTTCAGCGCCCCGGCCACGAGGAAGACCCCGCCGAGGACCCAGCGCGCGACCGTGGCGACCCAGGGCACGACAGACCTCTGCACCCCAGGACAGTCGTCCGGGCGGCGCCGGGGGTTCCTGCGGACACGACGAGGGCCCCGGACGACGACGCGTCCGGGGCCCTGGTGACGAGCCGTCAGGCGGCCCCTCCGCAGGGGCCCACGCCGAGCGTGCGAGGCGTGGGGGGCGGAGGGGTCCTTCCTCTTTCAGACGGTGCGGAGCACGGCCTCGATCTCGAGCTCGATGCTGATCTTGTCGCCGACGACGACGCCGCCGCCGTCCATCGGCATGTCGATGTCGACGCCGAACTCCTTGCGGGAGATCTCGGTCTTGGCGCTGAAGCCGGCGCGGGTGCCGCCGTAGGCGTCGGGGCCGAAGCCGTTGACCTCGAGGGCCAGCTCGACGGGCTTGGTGATGCCCTTGATGGTGAGGTCGCCGACGACGGTCCAGTCGGCGCCGTCGGTGCGGACCTCGGTCGAGCGGAAGGTCATCTCGGTGTGGTTGCCCACGTCGAAGAAGTCGGCGGAGCGGATGTGCGCGTCGCGCTGCTCCTGCCGGGTGTCGATCGAGTCCATGTCGATCGAGGCGGTGACGGTGGACTGCGCCGGGTCCTCGGCGGTGACGATGTCGCCGGAGAACTTGGTGAAGTAGCCGCGGACCTTGCTGACCATCATGTGGCGGACGGAGAAGCCGACCGTCGAGTGGCTGGCGTCGATGTCCCAGGTGCCGACGACGTAGCCGGGGATTCGCGTGGCGGTGGTCATGGGTGCCTCCAAGTGGTTGAGCGTTTGACCTTCTGCTCGGCCTTAGCGTAGTTGAAGACTCATCTATTCCGCCAGTACCCTATTCGGTATGACCGCCGACGTGTCGCGCGCCCCCCGGGACCCCGGCTCCGACGCCGAGGGGACCCGCTGGCTCGACGCCGAGGAGCAGCAGGCCTGGCGGGCGTGGCTCTACAGCGCCCAGCTGCTGCTCGACCGGCTCGACCGGGAGCTCACGCACGCCACCGGCATCTCGCACGCCTACTACGAGATCCTCGTCGCCCTGTCGGAGGCCGAGGGCCGGATGATGCGGATGAGCGAGCTGGCCGACCGGTGCCTGTCCTCGCGCAGCCGGCTCTCGCACGCCGTCTCCCGGCTGGAGGAGCGCGGCTGGGTGCGCCGCCAGGTCTGTCCGGACGACGGCCGCGGCCAGCTCGCCGTCCTCACCGACGACGGGTTCGCAGCCCTCGAGGCGGCCGCCCCGGTGCACGTGGAGAGCGTGCGCACCCACCTGTTCGACCAGCTCTCCCCCGAGCAGGTCGCGGCGATGCGCGACCTCGGCGAGACGCTGCTGCGCCACCTCGGCCCCCGCTGACGGAGGACCCCTACGGCGCCGTGACGTCGCCGGGCGGGGCCGGCCAGCGCGGCACGCCGGCCACCTCCGGCCCGTCCCCCAACCGAGCGGGAAACCGCGCCGGTCGGCGCTCGAGGAACGACGCCACGCCCTCGGCGGCGTCCGGACCGGCGCCGAGCTCGACGAGGGCCCGGGACTCGGCGCGGTGGGCGTCCCAGGGCGAGGGCGCCCCGAGCATCGACCACAGCAGCTGACGGGCCGCCCCCACCGCGACCCCCGAGGTGTTGTCGGCGATCTCGCGGGCCAGGCCGAGTGCGGTGGGCAGCAGCTCGTCGTCCGGGACCACCCGGGACACCAGCCGGCCGCGCAGCGCCTCGACGGCGTCGAACACCCGGCCGGTGGCCACCCACTCCATCGCCTGGCTGATGCCGACGACCCGAGGCAGGAACCACGACGACGCGGCCTCCGGCACGATGCCGCGGCGGGCGAAGACGAAGCCGAACCGCGCCGACGCGGCGGCGATCCGGACGTCCATCGGCAGCGTCATCGTGGCGCCGATGCCGACCGCGGCCCCGTTGACCGCGGCGATGACGGGCTTGCGCAGCCGGGCGAACGGCAGGGAGGCGATGCCGCCCCAGTCCCGCGGTACGCCGTCCACCGTGCCGCGCGGGACGGGGTCGGGGCGCCCGCCGCGGTCGCGGAAGGTGCCCTCGCCGCCACCGAGGTCGGCGCCGGCGCAGAAGGCCCGGCCGGCGCCGGTCACGAGCACCACCCGGACGTCGTCGTCGGCGTCGGCGGCCGCGGCGGCTCCGGCGAGTTCCGCGGCCATGACCGGCGTGAAGGCGTTGAGCCGCTCGGGCCGGTGCAGGGTGATCGTGGCGACGCCGTCGGCGACCGCGTAGCGCAGCTGGGTGGGGCTCACCCGAGCGCGCCCGCGACGGCGAGCCGGGCGACGGCGTCCAGGTGTTCGGCAGCGTCACCGAGGATCAGCCGGTCCACCTTGGCCCGCCGCCAGTACAGGTGGGCGTCGTGCTCCCAGGTGAAGCCGATGCCGCCGTGCACCTGGACGCACGTCTCGGCGGCCCGCTCGAGCACCTCGGCGGCGTGCGCCTTGGCGGCCGACGCGGCCAGCGGCAGCTCCTCGGGTGCGGCGTCGGCGGCCCAGGCCGCCCACCACACCAGCGAGCGCAGCTGGTCCACACCGACCCACGCGTCGACCAGCATGTGCTTGACCGCCTGGTAGGAGCCGATCCGCCGGCCGAACGCCTCCCGCTGCTGCGCGTAGCCGACGGCCATCTGCACGGCGGCGTCGGCCGCGCCGAGGTCCTCGGCGGCGAGCACGACGGTGGCGACCTGCCGGGCGCGGGTCCACAGCTGCCCCGCATCCTCGGCGAGCACCCGCCGCGAGGTCAGCCGCACCGAGGCCAGCCCGCGCGTGGCGTCCAGCGGGCGGCCGGGGGTGACGTCGCCCTCGCCGACGACGAGCGCGCCGTCGTCGTCCAGGCCGAGGAAGAGCGTCGCGCCGACCGCGTCGATCGACGGGGAGGAGCCGGTGAGCGGGCCGTCGACGACGGCGAACGCCGCGGACCCGTCGGCCAGCTGCGCGGCCAGGTCGGGGGCGCCGGCCAGCAGCACCGCGGCGCGCGCGGCGGTTGCCAGCGACGGGCCGGCCAGCACGGCCCCGCCCTGCTCGGCGACGACGGCGAGGTCGAGCAGCGACCCGCCCGCACCGCCCGCGGATTCGGGGACGGCGATGCCGAGGTAGCCGATGTCGGCCAGCGCCTTGCGGCCGGGCGCGACGGCGCCGCCCTCGAGCGCATCGCGGGCGGCGGCCGGGGAGGCCGAGCCGCGGTAGAAGTCGCGCGCGCCGGCGGCGGCGTCGCGCTGGTCGGGGCCGAGGTCGAAGTTCACCGGGCACCGCCGGCGGGCCGGCTGGAGAAGGGCCCTGTCGAGAACGGCGAGGCCTTGTCCGAGCGGGGTTCCGGCGGGAGGCCGAGCACCCGTTCGCCGAGGATGTTGCGCAGCACCTGGTCGGTGCCGCCGGCGATGGCCAGGCCGGGCAGGAAGCCCTGGCTGCGCTGCCAGGTCTCGTCGCCGTCGGCCGCGGCGGCGTACACGGCGTCGTCCCCGAGCAGGCGGACCCCGGCGTCGGCGACGAGCTTGGCCGCGGCGGTGCCGGCCAGCTTGCCCGCGCTGGCCTCCGGCCCGGGCACCCCGCCCCGGCTGAGCTCGGTGAACCGGCGGTAGCCGGTGTAGCGGGTCGCGAGGGAGGCGACGACCGCCCGGCCGACGGCCTGCCGGGCGAGCACCTGCCGGTCGGGGTCCAGCTGCGGCAGCCGCTCCCGGGCGTGCGCGACCAGCCTCTCGACCGGGACGCCGAGGTCGCTGCCGGCGCCGCCGATCGCCACCCGCTCGTTCATCAGCGTGGTCAGTGCCACGCGCCAGCCCTCGCCGGGTTCCCCCAGCCGCTCGCTGTCGGGGATCCGGACGTCGTCGAAGAACACCTCGTTGAACCCGGCGGAACCGATCATCTGCCGCAGCGGCCGCACGGTCACACCGGGGGCGTGCATGTCGACGACGAACATCGTCAGGCCGGCGTGCTTGGGCTTCTCCGGGTCGGTACGGGCGAGCAGGATGCCGTGGTCCGCGACGTGCGCCAGCGTCGTCCAGACCTTCTGGCCGTTGACCACCCAGTCGTCGCCGTCCCGGACGGCGGTGGTGCGCAGCGCCGCGAGGTCGGAGCCGGACGCCGGCTCGCTGAACAGCTGGCACCAGACGTCGTCGGCCCGCAGCAGGCGGGTGAGGTACCGCTGCCGCTGGTCGTCGCTGCCGTGGGCGATGACGGTCGGCCCGCACATGCCCAGGCCGATGTGGTTGACCAGAGCCGGTACGCGGGCGCGGGCCAGCTCCTGCTGCACGATCGCTTGCTGCACCAGCGTGCCGCCCTGCCCGCCGTGCTCGCGGGGCCAGGTGACGCCCACCAGACCGGCCTCGTACAGCACGCGCTGCGTCCGGCGCAGGTCGGCCTCGGCGGTGGCGGCGTCCACCGTCTCCTCCCCCGCGCCGACGTGCAGCAGCTCGGCGGCGTGCTCCTCGAGCGCCCGCCGGACGTCGGCCCGGTACTCGGCTTCCTCGGGGGTGTCGTCGAAGTCCACGAGCGGCCTCTCTCCGTCCGGCGGGTCGGCCGCAGCGTGACAGCGGTCACCCGCAGTGGTCAACGACGACCGACTGTTGACCACCCCGGTCGCCCCGGCCAGCATGACGCGCGTTCCACCCGTGCGGTCAGGAGGCCCCGTGAGCGCAGACGTCCCCCGGCTGGTGGGCCGCGGCATGACGACCAGCGACCAGCTGGCGCGGTGGGCCCGGCGGACGCCGGACGCCGTCGCGCTGCGGTTCGAGGGCGCCGGTCGCAGCTACGCCGAGCTCGACGAGCGGGTGACCCGGCTGGCCCGCGCCCTGGCCGACCGCGGGGTGGGCGCCGGCGACCGCGTCGCCGTCCTCGGGCTCAACGGGCTGGAGGTGTGGGAGGCCTATCTCGCCGGGGTGCGGCTGGGCGCGGTCGTCGTCCCGGTCAACTTCCGGCTCGTCGCCGACGAGGTCGCCTACGTGCTCGGCGACAGCGGCGCGGTGGCCCTCGTCGTCGACACCGCGCTCGCCGAGGTCGCGGCCAAGGCCCGCGCGCAGGTGCCCGGCGTGCGCGCCGTCCTGACCATCGGCGGGGACTACGAGGAAGCGCTGGCCGCCGCGGGCACCGAGCCGCTCGACGTCGAGGTGGACGAGGGCGCCGCCGCCTTCATCATGTACACCTCGGGCACGACCGGCC
>DATIMX010000209.1:0-2271 GCA_035474935.1 Geodermatophilus sp.
CGGCGGGCACGGGGCGTCACGGTGTTCGCGGCCCTGCGGCAGTTGGGCCGCCACGGCCTGGCCGACCTCATCGACCGGTGCTGCGACCAAGCCGGGCTGATCGCTCGACGCCTCGCCGCGAGCCCGGTCTCGAGATCGTCAACGACGTCGTGCTCAACCAGGTGCTCGTACGCTTCGGCGACGACGACGCCCTCACCGACGCGGTGATCGAGCGGGTGCAACGCGACGGAGTCTGCTGGCTGGCCGGCAGCACCTTCCGCGGACGCAGCGTCATGCGGATCTCGGTCGTCGGATGGCAGACCACCCCGGCCGACGCGCACCGCAGCGCCGAGGCGATCATCACCGCCGCGCGCACAGCAGGTGGATGACGCCATGCCGAGCTGATCACAAGCCTCGCCAGGTGCCAATGCAGTACTTGCCAATGCAGTACTACAGAGACCTAAGTGCGGGGAGGTTGTCCCGGGTCTCGTAGAAGTTGAGGTGGCGGTCCCCTGCCCGCACCGGCCGTGAGGTAGGTGTTGGGCGTCCGCCAAGACACCACTGACAGGGGACCGCCGTGACCAAGAAGTACCAGAAGCAGAAGATCGACACGCCCGCCGGTGACGAGCTCGTCGTGCCCGAGCAAGTGAGCGTGGCGATGGCCGAGATCGCCGGCTGCATGCGCGAGGGCCTGCTGGCGCTGGCCGTGGGCACCGGCCTGCAGGTGATGCAGGCGCTGATGGAGGCCGACGTGACCACGCTGGCCGGCCCGAAGGGCCGCCACGACCCGGCGCGGACCGCGGTCCGGCACGGCTCCGAGCGCGGCTCGGTGACCCTGGGCGGGCGGAGGGTGCCGGTGACCCGGCCGCGGGTGCGTGCCGCCGACGGCTCCGGGGAGTTGCCGGTGGCCACCTACGAGCTGTTCAGCTCCACCGAGCTCCTCGGGGCGATGGCGATGGAGCGGATGCTGGCCGGCCTGTCCACCCGCCGTTACCCGGTCGGGCTCGAGCCGGTCGGCGAGCAGGTAGCCACCGCGGCGCGGTCGACGAGCAAGTCCGGGGTCTCGCGCAAGTTCGTGGCGATGACCGAGACGGCGCTGGCCCAGCTGCTCGCCGCCGACCTCACCGGACTGGACCTGGTCGCGCTGATGATCGACGGCGTGCACTTCGGCGAGTCCTGCTGCGTCGTCGCGCTGGGCATCGACGTCGAGGGGGTCAAACACCCGCTGGCGCTGGTCGAGGGGGCGACCGAGAACGCCACCGTGGTCACCGACCTGCTGGTCGGCCTGCGCGAGCGGGGGCTGGACGTGACCCGCCCCATCCTGGTCGGCATCGACGGCGCCAAGGCCCTACGCAAGGCCGTCGTCGACGTGTTCGACTCCCCGGTGATCCAGCGCTGCCAGCTGCACAAGATCCGCAACGTGGCCGACCGCCTACCGGAGCGGCTGCGCGGCCCGGTCGGCACGAAGATGCGCGCGGCCTACCACGCCGACTCTGCTCTGGAGGCCGAGGCCGCCCTGACCGCGCTGGCCCGCGAGCTGGACAAGACCCACCCCGGTGCGGCCGCGAGCCTGCGCGAGGGCCTGGCCGAGACCCTGACCGTGCTGCGCCTGGGCGTGCCCCCGACGCTGGCCCGCACGCTGCGCTCGACCAACGCCATCGAAAGCATGATCTCCATCTGCCGGGCCCACTCGGCCAACGTCAAGCGCTGGCGGGACGGGCAGATGGCGCTGCGCTGGTGCGCCGCGGGCATGGTCGAGGCCGGCAAGCAGTTCCGCCGCGTCAACGGTCACCTGCACCTGCCCCAGTTGCGCGCCGCGCTCGACGCCGAAATCGCCGGAACTGCCACCCCCGCCGTGCAGGATGAGAAGGTCGTCGCAGCCTGACGCACAACGGGCCGCCACCGAAGTTCCACGGAACTCGGGACAACCTCACGCTCGATCCCCTCACGACCTCGTGCGTGGTTAGCGGCGGCCGGTCGTTGACCTGGTCAGGGCGGGTTCGGTTACCCGACAGCGTCGGCCGGTAGGGCTCGCGGTGGGTGGTCGAGCTGGTCAGGTCGTGGGGCTTGTTGCTGGCTGGAGACCAGTCCGGCGACCGCGGGGAAGATCGTGTCGAGATGCTCCCGTCGGCCGAGGTGGCGAGACAGGGCCCGCCAGTTCTTCAGGTGGCTGATGCCGTGCTCGACGCGGATCCGCTGCGCCGAATGGGCCCGCGTTCGGCCTCGTGCGCCGCGGGCATGGTCGAGGCCGGCAAGCAGTTCCGCCGCGTCAACGGTCACCTGCACCTGCCC
>DATIMX010000210.1:0-2858 GCA_035474935.1 Geodermatophilus sp.
GCCCTCGCGGGCACAGGCCTTCTGGACGGCGCGCGAGGGCTGGCTCTGCAGCGTGGCGTCCGGGCCGGCGACGACCCCGTGCGCGCCGATCTCCGCGATCGGGGTGATGCCCAGCTCGGCGGCCTTCTCCGCGCTCATGACCACCACCGCGCAGGCGCCGTCGGAGATCTGCGAGGCGGTGCCGGCGGTGATCGTGCCGTCCTGGGCGAAGGCCGGCTTGAGCCGCGACAGGGTCTCCACCGTGGTGTCGGCGCGGACGCCCTCGTCGTCGCGGAACTCGATCGGGTCACCCTTGCGCTGCGGGATCAGCACCGGGGTGATCGCCTCGTCGAAGACGCCGTTCTTCCCCGCGCGGGCGGCCTTCTGGTGGCTCTCCGCGGCGAACGCGTCCTGCTCCTCGCGGGTCAGGTCGTACCGGCTGTTGGCCTGCTCGGTCAGCGCACCCATCGCGACCTGGTCGAACGTGTCCGACAGCCCGTCGTGGGCCATCGCGTCGACCAGCTTCGTGTCGCCGTACTTGGTGCCGGTGCGGGAGTTCGGCAGCAGGTGCGGCGCCTGGGTCATCGACTCCTGGCCACCGGCCACGACGACGTCGAACTCGCCGGCGCGGATGAGCTGGTCGGCCAGCGCGATGGCGCTCAGGCCCGAGAGGCACACCTTGTTCACGGTGATCGCCGGAACCGTCATCGGGATGCCGGCGGCCACGGCCGCGGGACGGGCCGGGTTCTGGCCGGCGCCCGCCTGCAGCACCTGACCCATGATCACGTACTCGACCTGGTCGCCGGAGATGCCGGCCCGCTCCAGCGCCGCCTTGATGGCGACGCCGCCGAGGTCGGCGGCTGAGAAGTCCTTGAGCGAGCCGAGCAGCCGCCCCATGGGGGTGCGGGCGCCGCTGACGATGACCGAACGGGACATATCTGCCTCCAGGGGCGGGTCGCCGACGCTGGCGACCGCGGGTCTGTGCCGCCGTAACACGATGAGGACACGACGTCCATCTCCAGCCGAGGATAGGACGCGGGCCTGCCGACGGACCGGAGCGTGACGAGGGTCTCAGTCGCGTCGAGTGGTGCCGACCGGGTGGGCGCAAGGGACTCCGTTCCCGGGACCCGGGGAACGCGCATGCCCCGTGGTCGGCGAGCAGCGACCCGCGCGGAGGCCCGCCGCACCGGTGTGTGCGGGGAGCCCACGTGTCTGTGTGGCGACCCCACCTGTCGTCTCAGACGTCTTGTCCGGGAGGATGCCGCCGTGACCACCGACCCGCGCACCGGCCTGCCGGCCGAGCTGTTCACCACGATCGACCACGTGGGCATCGCCGTCCCGGACCTCGACGAGGCGCTGGCCTTCTACGCCCAGGCCTTCGGCGTGCACTCGGTGCACGAGGAGGTCAACGAGGAGCAGGGCGTCCGCGAGGCGATGCTCGCCGTCGGCGGCGGCGAGACCCGCATCCAGCTGCTGGCGCCGCTGACCCCGGAGTCGACGATCGCCAAGTTCATCGGCCGCTCCGGCCCGGGCCTGCAGCAGCTGGCCTTCCGGGTGGCCGACGTCGAGGCGGTCAGCGCGACGCTGCGCGAGCGCGGCCTGCGACTGCTCTACGACACCCCCCGGCGCGGGACGTCGGACAGCCGGGTGAACTTCGTGCACCCCAAAGACGCCGGCGGCGTCCTCGTCGAGCTCGTCGAGCCGGCGTCGACCGCGCACTGACCGCCCGTCCCGACTGCCCGACCGGTGGGCGCGGCGGCTCATTACCCACCGGTAACATCTCGCGCCACTGCACCGCCTCACGAGCCGACGGAGACCCGGGAGACCGCGTGAACGACATCAGGGACGCCATCCTCGCCGACCAGCTGGACGCCCTCGCCGGGCTGCCGGTGCCGGAGTCCTACCGGGCCGTGCTGGTTCGAAAGGACGAGCAGGACATGTTCGCCGGCCTGCCCCCCAGGGAGAAGGACCCGCGCAAGTCGCTGCACGTGGAGGAGGTGGCCACCCCGGAGCTGGGCCCGGGCGAGGCGATCGTGGCCGTCATGGCGTCCTCGGTGAACTACAACACCGTCTGGACGTCGATCTTCGAGCCGGTGTCGACCTTCGGGTTCCTCGAGCGCTACGGGCGCCTCCACGACCTGGCCAAGCGGCACGACCTGCCTTACCACGTGGTCGGCTCGGACCTGGCCGGTGTCGTGCTGCGGACCGGCCCGGGGGTGAACCGGTGGAAGCCCGGCGACGAGGTGGTCGCGCACTGCCTGTCGGTCGAGCTGGAGGACCCGGCCGGTCATGACGACACGATGCTGGACCCGCAGCAGCGGATCTGGGGCTTCGAGACCAACTTCGGCGGGCTGGCCGAGCTGGCGCTGGTCAAGAGCAACCAGCTGCTGCCCAAGCCCGCGCACCTGTCCTGGGAGGAGGCCGCCGCGCCGGGGCTGGTCAACTCCACCGCCTACCGGCAGCTGGTCAGCCGCAACGGCGCGGACATGAAGCAGGGCGACGTCGTGCTGATCTGGGGCGCCTCGGGTGGCCTGGGCTCGTATGCCACCCAGATGGCCCTCAACGGCGGCGCCATCCCCGTCTGCGTGGTCTCCAGCCCGGAGAAGGCCGCCATCGTCCGCTCGATGGGCGCCGAGCTGGTCATCGACCGCTCCGCCGAGGGCTACCGGTTCTGGAAGGACGAGGAGACCCAGGACCCCAAGGAGTGGCAGCGGTTCGGCAAGCGGATCCGGGAGCTGACCGGCGGGGACGACGTCGACATCGTCTTCGAGCACCCGGGCCGCGAGACCTTCGGCGCCAGCGTCTACGTCGCCAAGAAGGGCGGCACGATCGTCACCTGCGCCTCCACCAGCGGGTACCTGCACCAGTACGACAACCGC
>DATIMX010000211.1:0-12318 GCA_035474935.1 Geodermatophilus sp.
CGGGACCAACGCGATGGGCACCACGCTGGCGGTGGACGCGCCGGTGCAGATCCACTCCGCCGAGCACCTGGTCCGCACCTACCACTCGTGGACCTGCGTGGCCGCGCCCGTGCACGACCCCGACACCGGGGCGGTCCTGGGTGCGGTCGACGTCAGCGGACCGCTGCGGAGCATGCACCCGCCACTGGCCCAGCTGGTGGCGACCACCGCGCAGCTGGCGGAGACCGAGCTGCGGGTGCGACTGGCCGAGGCCGACCAGCGCTTCCTGCTGCGGAACACGCCGCACCTGGCCTCCCTGCGGGGCACGGCCGGCGCGCTCGTCACCCCCACCGGCCGGGTGCTCGCCACGGATCCCTCCGGCGGGTGGCCCGCACGCGTCGACCTCGACGGGGGACCCGATCGGGTGCGGCTGCCGGACGGCCGGGAGGTGCTGGTCGAACCCCTCGCCGAGGGCTACCTGCTCCGGGTGCCGCAGCGCCCCTCCCCAGCGGCGGGCCCGTCGCGCCCGTCGGCGCTGTCGCTGAGGGTCACGGGCAACGGTGCACCGAGCGCGGTGCTCGACGGTCGCGCCGTCCCCCTGCCGCTGCGCGCGGCGGAGATCCTCACCGCGCTCGCCCTGCACCCCGAGGGCCTGACCGGGGAGCAGCTCGCCTACCTGCTCTACGGGGACGACGGCAACCAGACGACCGTGCGCGTCCAGGTGCGGAGGCTGCGCACGCTCATCGGCGCCGACGTGCTGCGCACGCGGCCCTACCGGCTCGTGGGCGCGGTGGACAGCGACTTCGGTTCGGCCCGCCGCGCGCTCCGGGCCGGGCAGGTGGCCACCGCGCTGCGGGCGTGCGCCGGTCCCCTGCTGCCGCGGTCGGACGCCACCGAGATCCGGCAGCTGCGCGAGGAGCTGACCGCCGGGCTGCGTTCCGCGGTGCTGGCCACCCGTGACGTGGGGCTGCTGCACGCCTTCGTGCTGCACCCCCAGGGCGAGGACGACCTCGACGCCCACGACCGCCTCCTCGCCCTCCTGCCGGCCGGGGACCCGCGGGCGGCCGGCGTGGCCCTGCGCGCGGCCCGGCTCCGCGCCGAGTGAGCGGTGTCGACGTCGCGGTCCGGATCAGCCGCCGATGCCCGTGCCCTCCGCTGCCGGTGATCAGCTGGGATCACGGTTGCGGGTCCTGGCTCACGACCAGTGGTGATCCAGGACCCGGGACGACCAGCTCAGCTGATCACGGAGGAGGTCACAGCGCGGAGAGGAAGGCCGCGACCCCGTCGTCCTCGTTGGTGCCGGTGACGTCCGTGGCCGCGGCCAGCAGGTCCGGGTGGGCGTGCGCCATGGCCACCGCCCGGCCGCCGCCCTCGCGCACCCAGTCGAACGCGGCGATGTCGTTGGGCATGTCGCCGAAGACGACGACGTCCTCGGGGCCGACGCCGTGCTGCGCGGCGACCTTGGCGATGCCGGTGGCCTTGGTGACGCCGCGCGCGGAGATCTCGGCCAGGGCGTCGGTGGAGGAGTTGGTGACCGTGGCGCTGTCGCCCACGATCCGCTCCACCAGCGCCACGAACTCGTCGCGGGGCAGCGTCTCGTGGCGGGCCAGCAGCTTGGCCACGGGGGTGGCGACCATCTCCTCCAGCGTCGCCACCGCCACGCCGGGCGCGTCGACGTCCCACCGCGGCTGGTAGACCGGTTCGTGGCGGAACTCCAGGCCGTACTCGACGGCGAACCAGGTGTCGGGCTGGTGCCGGCGCAGCTCGGCGGTGACCTGCTGCAGCACCTCCGGCTCCAGGGCGTCCTCCTCGAGCACCTCGAAACCGGCCAGGTCGAGCAGGACGGCGCCGTTGCAGCACACGGCCGTGCCGTACCGGAGCACCTCGCGGATGCGCACCATCCAGCGCGGCGGCCGGCCGGTCGCCAGCACGACCGGCACGCCGTCGGCACGCCAGCGCTCCAGCTCGGCCACCGTCGCGTCGCTGACGGTGTCGTTCCCGCGCAGCAGGGTGCCGTCCATGTCGGTCGCGATCAGCCGCGGCTTCCAGTCAGACACCCGGGCGCCTCCCGTCGAGCAGGGCCTCCAGGTACCGGGCGACGCCGTCGACGTCGTGCCCGCTGGTGACCAGTGGTGTGGCCGCCCGGACGGCGGGGTGCGCGTTGGCCACCGCGACCGCCCGGCCGCCGGCGTCGCGCACCGCCTCGATCATGGGCAGGTCGTTGGGCATGTCGCCGAACACCAGCACGTCGCCGAAGCCGACGCCGTAGCGCTCGAGCGCGATGGCCAGGCCGGTCGCCTTGGTGATGCCGGGCGGCAGCACCTCGATGAAGCCGAGCCCGGCGTGGGTGACCTCGGCCTCGGCCGGGTCGACCACGTCGCGGGCGCGGGCGAGCAGCTCGTCCTGGCCGAGGGTCGGGGAGCGGAGGAAGACCTTGAGCACCGCGCCGGTCGGCAGCACCTGGTGCCGGGGCAGCAGGTGCGCCGGCTCGGGGTAGGGCCAGTCGAAGCCGTGCTGCACCCGCAGCGGGGAGTGCACCTCGCCCTGCTCGGCGGCGTCCTCCACCGCGAGGACCAGCTCACCGGCGACCGACTCGATCCGCTCGATGACCGCGGTGGCCTGGTCGCGCGGCAGGCCGACCGTGCGCAGCACCTCGTCGCGCTCCAGGTCGACGACGAAGCCGCCCTGGGCGAGGACGGCGATGCCCCGCCCGTCGAGCGCGGCGCGGACGCTGTCGAACAGCCGCGGACCGCGACCGGTCACCCCGACCACCGGGATGCCGGCGTCCCAGCACGCGGCCAGCGCGGCCCGGGTGCGCGGGCTGACCTCCCCGTCGGAGGTGAGCAGCGTGCCGTCGAGGTCGCTGGCCACCAGCTTGGGCCGCCAGGTACCCAGGTCACCCAGCTCCACGACGTCGTCCGCTCGGGCACCGGCCCTGCCGGTGCTGGGGAGCACACCCGGCCGGTCAGCCGTCATGCGACCGGCGCCGGCGTCGGCGCCGTGAGCGTCATGCCGGGGGTGAGCGCCTCGACGCCGCCCAGCCAGGGGCGCAGCGCCTTCGGGACGTACACCGACCCGTCGGCGCGCTGGTGCACCTCGAGCAGGCAGGCGATGGTGCGGGCCACCGCGCACAGCGTGCCGTTGAGCGTGGCCGCGGTCTGGTTCTTCCCGTCGGCGTCCCGGTAGCGGGTATGGAGCCGCCGGGCCTGGAAGGTGGTGCAGTCCGAGGTGCTGGTCAGCTCCCGGTAGGTGTCCTGCGACGGGAACCAGGCCTCGATGTCGTACTTGCGGGCGGCGCTGGTGCCCAGGTCGCCGGCGGCGATGTCGACGACGCGGTAGGGCAGCTCGAGGGCCTGCAGGAACTGCTCCTCCCAGGCCAGCAGCCGCAGGTGCTCCTCGGCGGCCTCCTCGGGACGGCAGAAGCTGAACATCTCGACCTTGTCGAACCAGTGCACGCGGATGATGCCGCGGGTGTCCTTGCCGTAGGAGCCGGCCTCGCGGCGGAAGCAGGACGACCAGCCGGCGTAGCGCAGCGGCCCACCGGAGAGGTCGAGGACCTCGTTGCTGCGCATCCCGGCCAGCGCGACCTCGGAGGTGCCCACGAGGTAGAGGTCGTCGCGCTCGACCCGGTAGACCTCCTCGTCGTGCTCGCCGAGGAAGCCGGTGCCCTCCATGGCCGCGGGCTTCACCAGCGCCGGGGCGACGACGGGGGTGAAGCCCGCCGACACCGCCTGGCCGATCGCCAGCTGGGCCAGCGCGAACTCCAGCATCGCGCCCGGCCCGGTGAGGAAGTAGAAGCGGGCGCCGGAGACCTTGGCCCCGCGCTCCGTGTCGATCGCGCCGAGCGCCTCGCCGATCTCCAGGTGGTCGCGCACCGGGAAGTCGTAGGTGGGCACCTCGCCGACGGTGCGCAGGGTCACCGCGTCGTCCTCACCGCCGGGCGGGACGCCGTCGTGCACGACGTTGGGGATGCGCAGGTGCGCCTCGCGCAGCGCGGCGTCGGCCGCGCGCAGCGCCTCCTCGGCCTCCTTGACCTCCGTGGCGAGGGCGCGGGCCCGCTCGAGGACCGCCGGCCGCTCCTCCGGGGACGCCTGCTTCACCGCCTGCGAGGCCGCCTTCTGCTCGGCGCGCAGGTCGTCGGCGCGCTTGACGGCGTCGCGGCGGGCGGCGTCGGCGGCGAGCAGCTCGTCGACCCGGGACTCGTCGGCCCCGCGGGCTCGCTGGCTGGCCTTGACGAGGTCGGGGTGCTCACGCACCAGGCGCAGGTCGATCACTCTGACCAGTCTCTCATCCTCGGGGTGGCACCGCGGCCAGGTGCCCGTGGAGGACCCCGTCCTGCCCAGCCTCCGCACGCTCA
This sequence comes from Geodermatophilus sp., assembly GCA_035474935.1. GTDB lineage: Bacteria > Actinomycetota > Actinomycetes > Mycobacteriales > Geodermatophilaceae > Geodermatophilus. Next base: position 4,337 of record DATIMX010000211.1, read on the forward strand.
GGCCGGGCCCGGGACGGGGCCGAGGTCGGGCGACTTCCGGCCCCGAACCGCCGTTCCTCACCCGGCCTGTCCACCCGGGCCGGTGCCGGCGAGCAGTGCGGTGACCGCGGCGCGCACCCGGGACCGTTCCCGGTCCAGGGCGGCCAGCGTGTCGCCCACGGCGAGGGTGCCGGGGTCGACGGTCTCCAGGCTGTGGCACACCTGCGCCAGCGCGGTCGCGCCCAGGGCCGCGCTGCTGCCCTTGAGCCCGTGCGCGAGCCGGGGCACCGAGCCCTCGTCGTCCACCGACCAGGAGGGCAGGTCGGCTGCGGCCACGATCGCGGCGACCACCTCGTCGAGGGTGGCGAGGTAGCGGGAGTAGAGGTGCGCGAAGGCGTCGTCGCCGAGGTCGCGCAGGTCCTCGACCGTGTCGGGGTCCAGTGCGGCCCCCGGCTCCGGTGCCGGCGCGGCCGGCGCGGCGGACGGCGTCAGGGCGACCTCGTCGAGGGCGTCCCGCAGCGTGGCCATCCGGATCGGCTTGGTCAGGAACCCGTCGGCGCCGGCCTCGAGGAAGGCCGTGCGGTCGGCGGCGAGCACGCTGGCGGTCACCGCGTAGACCCGCGGCTGCCTCGCCAGCGGCAGCAGGCGGATGGCGGCGGTCGCCTGGACCCCGCCGAGGACCGGCATCTGGGCGTCCATCAGGACGACGTCGTAGGAGCCGCGCAGGACGGCCTCCACCGCCTGCTCGCCGTCGCCGACGTGTGTGCACTCGTGGCCCAGCTGGCGCAGGTAGAGGCCCATGAGGTGGGCGTTCACCGCGTTGTCCTCGGCGACCAGCACGCGCAGCGACCGGGCCGGGACGGGCAGCGCGGGCCTCCCCCGCTCCCCGCCGGCGGCGCCCTCGGCCCGGCCGCGGAGGGCGACCGAGCGCACCGTCCGGGCCAGCCGCTCGGGCCGGACCGGCTTGTTGAGCCGGGCGTCGAAGTCGGCGTAGCGCTCCGGGGGCAGCGTCGCGGAGCTGCTCACCAGGACCAGCGGCAGGTCCGCCGTCCCGGGCCGGGCCCGCAGCCGCGCGGCGAGCACGTCGCCGTCCATGCCCGGCATGTCGAGGTCGAGGACGGCGACGTCGATCCCGGTCCCCCGGTCGAGCAACTCGAGGGCCGCGGGACCGCTGCCCGCGAGGACGCACTCGGCACCGTGCCGGGTCAGCTGGTGCTCGAGGATCCGCAGGTTGGTGGGGCTGTCGTCGACCACCAGCAGCCGCAGGCCGGTCAGGCCGTCGGCGGACGGGCCGTCGGGCACGGCCGGGGCCAGCGGCAGGTCGAGCGCCACCGTGAAGGTCGACCCGACGCCGAGCTCGCTCTGCACCTGGATGTCGCCGCCCATGGCGCGGGCGATGCGCTGGCTGATCGCCAGGCCCAGGCCCGTGCCCCCGTAGGAGCGGGTCACCGAGGCGTCGACCTGGCTGAAGGAGCGGAACAGCCGGTGGCGCTGGTCGGGGCCGATGCCGATCCCGGTGTCGGCGACCGACAGCCGGCACCGCAGCCGCCCGTCGGAGGCCACCCCGGTGAGCCGGAGGACGACGTGGCCCGCGGAGGTGAACTTGACCGCGTTGCCCACGAGGTTGGTGACGACCTGGCGGAACCGGCTGCCGTCGCCGACCACCTGCCACGGCCCGTCGCCGGCGACGTCGACGAGCAGGTCCAGCCCGGCGCCGCTGGCCGTGGGGGCCAGCAGCTGGGCGACGTCGTAGACGACGCCGACCAGGTCGAACGGCGCGGCCTCCAGGTCCAGCTCCCCGGCCTCGATCTTGGAGAAGTCGAGGATGTCGTTGATGAGGGACAGCAGGCTGTCCCCGCTGCCGGCGACCGTCTCGAGGTGGCCGCGCTGCTCGTCGGTGAGGTCGGTCGCGAGCAGCAGGTCGGTCAGACCGAGGACGGCGTTGAGCGGCGTCCGGATCTCGTGGCTCATCGTCGCGAGGAACGCGGTCTTGGCCTGCCCGGCGCGCTCGGCGTCGTCCCGCGCGGCGACCAGGTCCTGCTCTCGGGCGGCGACCAGCTCGTTGCGCTCCTGCAGCACGTTCCCGAGGGCGTTGACGTCCGCGGCGATCCGGCGCAGCTCCGCCGACCCGGACTCGCCGGCGCGGCGGGTGAGGTCCCCGGCCGCCAGCGCCGCGAGGGCGTCGCGCACCTCCTGGGTGGGCGGGACGACCTGGGTCTCCAGCCGGCGGTACGCGCGCCGCAGGACGGCCGCGACCGCCACCGCCGTGCCCACCCCGACGAGCGCACCGGCGTAGAGCGCGAGCTGCTGCAGCGCCATCGCGCCGGCCCGCCGCTCCTCGACCGCGGCGCGCGCCTGGGCCTCGACCGCCCGGTAGTGGTCGAACAGCGCCTTGTCCTGGCCCAGCAGCTCGGCCAGCGCGACGGCGTCCCCCACCGCCGGCTGCTCGGCGAGCATGGGGCGCACCCAGTCCTCGGTCCACTCCTGGTGGGCCGTCGTCAGCTCGGCCAGCCGGCCGGCCAGCTCGGTGTCGACCCCGGTCCACGAGGCGATCTCCGCGTCGACCGCCTCCAGGTCGGCCACCCCCGCCTCGTAGGGCTGCAGGAAGCGCTCCTCACGGGTGACGAGGTAGCCGCGCAGCCCGGTCTCCTGGTTGAGCATCGCGACGTGGCTGTCCTGCAGGGCCCACGCCATCCGGTCGTACGTCGTGATCCGGTTCCCGAGCACGGGGACGACGAGCACCGCGAGCCCCAGCAGGGTCAGCGCGACGACGGACACCCCGGACAGCGCCACGAGCAGGGGACGCCGGAGCAGCACCCGGAGGGGCAGCGGCTCGGCGGCGGGACGGCGTGCGCGATGCGGTAGCACGCTTCCGGTGTCGGCCGCCGGCACCACGTCCTTGAACCGAACGCGGTCGCGACCGGATCGCCACAGGTACCACTTCAGTCACACGCGTGTCCTGCCGATACCGGGTTCGTCCACCCCATCGGATGGGAGAGCACCATGCCGCCGCACGTCCTCGTGGTCGACGACGACCCCGTCGTCGCCGACCTCGTCGCCTTCCGCCTGCAGCGGCTGGGCCTGGAGGTGACCGTCGAGTCCGACGGCGAGTCCGGGCTGGCCGCCGCCCGCCGGCTGCGCCCCGACCTCGTGGTGCTCGACTGGCTCATGCCGCGGATGGACGGCCTGGAGGTCTGCCGGGCGCTGCGCGCCGACGCCGACCCGGCCCTCGCCCGGACGCCGGTGCTGCTGCTGACCGCCAAGTCGCAGGACCCCGACCTCGAGCGCGGCTTCGCCGCCGGTGCCACCGACTTCATCGCCAAGCCGTTCAGCACGCGCGAGCTGGTCAGCCGGGTCACCGCGGCCCTCCCCGCCGTCCCGGCGTGAACTCCCTCGCCGCGCCGGCCGCGGTCGCGACGGCCGTGCTCGGCGTCCTGGTCGTGGTGCTGCTGGTCGCGGTCGCGGCGGTGCACACCACCCGCGCCCGCCGGCTGGCCGCCGCCGAGGAGAACCGGGCCGGGCTCATGGCCCTGGTGCACGACCTGCTCGACGACGGCGACCCCGACGCCGTCACCGCGGCCCCGCCCCATCTCGACGAGGTTCTGCTGCACCTGCTGCCGCAGCTGCGCGGCGCCGACCGCGAGGCGATCCAGACCGCGCTCACCCGCCGCGGCGTCGTCGCCCGCGCGGCCGCCGACCTCGACGCCCGGGCGGCCTGGCGCCGCGGGCGCGCCGCGACGCTGCTGGGCAGCACCGCCGGCCGCGACCACCTCGCCCGGCTGACCGCGCTGCTCGCCGACCGCTCGATCGAGGTGCGCTGCGCCGCGGCCCGCGCCCTGGGCCGGGTCGGCGACCCCGCCGCCGTCCACGGCCTGCTGGCCGCCCTGACCACCGCGCGCCCGCTGCCCGCCGGCGTCGTCGGCATGGCCGTCCTCGACCTGGGCACCGCCGTCCTGCCGGCCCTCCGCGCCACGCTCGTCACCGGGTCACCGGCCGCGCGGGCGCTGTCGGCCGACGTCGTCGGCCTGCACGGCGACGTCGTCGCCTGCCCCGCCCTGGCCGAGCTGCTCACCGACCCGCGCCAGCCGGAGGACGTCCGGCGCGCCGCGGCCACCGCGCTGGGCCGGATCGGCGACCCCGGCTGCACCGAGCCGCTGGCCGACGTCCTGGTCGACGTCGCGCTCCCCGCGCTGCGCCGGGCCGCCGCCGAGGCGCTCGGGCGCATCGGCGACCCCACCGGGGCGCCGGCGCTGCTCGCCGGGCTGACCTGCCCCGCCCGCGAGGTCGCGGCCGCCTGCGGCGACGCGCTGGTCGCCCTCGGCGCCGAGGGTGAGTCGCTGCTGTCCGACGCCGCCGCCCGCGGGGGCCCCATCGGGGCGGCCGCCGCGGCCACCCTGGACGCCGTGCCGCGGCGCGGCCGGCTGGTCGGTGCGTGATGCGCGAGCTCGGACTCGACGTCCTGCTCACGATGAGCTGGGTCGTCCTCGGCTACACCCTGCTGCTCGACCTGGTGATGCTCGGGCTGGTCCTGGCCGGTGCCCGCCGGGTCTCGCACAGCCGCCGCTGGGACGGCTCCGAGGGCCACGAGGAGATCTTCGCCAGCCCGCTCACCCCCGGCGTCTCGGTGCTCATCCCCGCGCACGACGAGGAGGCGGGCATCCTCGACACGCTGGCCGCCGTCCTCGCCCAGCGGTACCCGGTGCTCGAGGTCGTGCTGGTGGACGACGGGTCGACCGACCGCACCTTCGAGAAGGTCGCCGAGCGCTTCGGCCTGGTGCAGGTCGCCGCCCGGCCGACCGCCGACCTGCCGGTGGACGGCGAGGTCCTGTCGGTGCACCGCGCGACGACCGGCGACCCGCTGACCGTCGTCCGCAAGACCAGCGTCGGACGGCGGTCCGACGCGCTGAACGCAGCGCTCAACGTCGCCCGGCACCCCCTGGTGTGCATGGTCGACGCCGACTCGCTGCTCGAGCCCGAGGCGCTCGTGCAGGTGGCCCGCCCCTTCGTCGAGGACCCGGCCAACGTGGTCGCCGCCGGCGGCGTCATCCGGGCCGCCAACGGCGCGCGGGTGGCCCGCGGCAGCGTCCTGGAACCGCGGCTGTCCTCCCGGTGGGTGGTCCGCTTCCAGGTCGTCGAGTACCTGCGCTCGTTCCTCCTCGGCCGCACCGGGTGGGCCGACGCCAACGCGCTGCTGATCATCTCCGGCGCCTTCGGCCTGTTCCGGCGCGACCTGGTCGTCGAGGTCGGCGGCCTGGACGCGCTCTCCCTCGCCGAGGACGCCGAGCTGGTGGTGACCCTGCAGGAGCACCTGCGCCGCCAGCGCCGTCCGCACCGGGTGGTGTTCGTGCCCGAGCCGGTCTGCTGGACCGAGGTGCCCGAGACCCTCGCCGTGCTCGGCCGGCAGCGCCGCCGCTGGTCGCACGGGCTGGCCCAGCTGCTGTGGAAGCACCGGCGGATGATCGGCAACCCGCGCTTCGGCCCAGTGGGCGTCCTGGCGCTGCCGTTCTTCCTGCTCTTCGAGCTGCTGGGGCCGGTCGTGGAGGTCGTCGGTCTCGCCTCCGTGGTGCTGGCCGCGTTCCTCGGGGCCCTCGACACGAGCACCGCGCTGGTCATGTTCGGGCTGGCCCTCGGCCTGGGCACGCTGCTGTCGACCGCCGCCGTCGCGGTCGAGGAGTTCTCCTACGCCCGCTACACGCGCGGCCGCGAGGTCGGCGTGCTGCTGCTCGCCGGGCTGCTGGAGAACGTCGGCTACCGGCAACTGCACGCCTGGTTCCGGCTGCGCGGGCTGGTGGCCGCCCTGCTGCGCCGCACCCCGGTGTGGACGGCGATGCCGCGCACCGGCTTCACCGAGGCCGAGCCGGTCCCGGTGCCCTGATCCGGCGAGATCGCGCGATCTCGCACGGACACGGGGCCGCGAGCGTGCGAGATCGCGCCATCTCGCCGGGCCCTGCGTGCGGGACAATGGCCGTCATGCGGTTCCTGAACGGCCAACGCCCGGCCACCGACCTCACCTACGCCGACGTCTTCATGGTGCCCAACCACAGCACCGTGGGCTCCCGGCTCGAGGTCGACCTGACCACCCCGGACGGCGTGGGCACGACGATCCCGGTCATCGTCGCCAACATGACGGCCATCTCCGGACGGCGGATGGCCGAGACCGTGGCGCGCCGCGGCGGGCTGGCCGTGCTGCCGCAGGACATCCCGGTGGACGTCGTCTCCGAGGTGGTGTCCTGGATCAAGACCCGCCACCCGGTCTACGACACCCCGATCACGCTCTCCCCCACCTCGACCGTCGCCGACGCGCTGTCGCTGCTGACCAAGCGCGCGCACGGCATCGTCGTGGTGGTCGAGGACGGCGTCCCCGTCGGCGTGGTCACCGACGGCCAGTGCCAGGGCGTGGACCGGTTCACCCAGCTGTCCCAGGTCATGACCGAGGACCCGCTCACGGTCCCCGCCGGCACCGACCTGCCCAAGATCTTCGACGTGCTGTCCGGCGAGCGGGTCAGCGCCGCGCCCGTGGTCGAGGGCGACCGGCTGGTCGGCGTCATCACCCGCAAGGGCGCGCTGCGCTCGGCGCTCTACCAGCCCGCGGTGAACGCCGACGGGCACCTGCTCACCGCCGCGGCCGTGGGCATCAACGGCGACGTGGCCGGCAAGGCCGGGGCGCTGCTGGCCGCCGGCGTCGACGTGCTCGTCGTGGACACCGCGCACGGGCACCAGGAGAAGGCGGTGGAGGCGGTGCGCGCCGCCCGGTCGGTGGCGGGGTCGGCGCCGGTCGTGGCGGGCAACGTGGTCACCGCCGAGGGCACGCGCGACCTGATCGAGGCGGGGGCGGACGTCGTCAAGGTCGGCGTGGGCCCGGGCGCGATGTGCACCACGCGGATGATGACCGGCGTCGGCCGGCCGCAGTTCTCCGCCGTCGAGGAGTGCGCCGCGGCGGCCCGGTCGCTCGGCAAGCACATCTGGGCCGACGGCGGTGTGCGACACCCGCGCGACATCGCCCTGGCCCTGGCCGCGGGTGCGGCGAACGTGATGGTCGGGTCGTGGTTCGCCGGCACCTACGAGAGCGCCGGCGACATCCACGACGACGGCTCGGGCCGGCTGTACAAGGAGTCCTTCGGCATGGCGTCGGCCCGCGCGGTCAAGGCCCGGACGTCGACCCAGAGCGGCTTCGACCGGGCGCGCGCCGGCCTGTTCGAGGAGGGCATCTCCTCCTCGCGGATGTACCTGGACCCGGCGCGACCGGGCGTCGAGGACCTGGTCGACGGGATCGTCGCCGGTGTGCGCTCGTCGTTCACCTACGCCGGCGCCCGCACCGTCGACCAGTTCCACGAGAAGGCGGTCGTGGGCGTGCAGAGCGCGGCCGGCTACGAGGAGGGCCGGCCGCTGCCGACGTCCTGGTGATCGGGCGGGTGGGGTGAGGGCGCTGCCCCTCCCGGTGTTCGAGGACCTGGTCGCCGACGCCCTCGACCAGGTGCCACCGGAGCTGCTGGCCCTGATGGACAACGTCGTCGTCCTGGTGGAGGACCGCAACGAGGACGAGCCGGACCTCCTCGGCCTCTACGAGGGGTACGCGCTCACCGAGCGCGGCTGGGAGTACGGCGGCGCGCTGCCCGACCGGATCATGATCTACCGCGAGGCCATCTGCGACATCTGCTCGACCGCCGAGGAGGTCGTCGAGGAGGTCACGATCACCGTCGACCACGAGATCGCGCACCACTTCGGCATCGACGACGACCGGCTGCACGAGCTCGGCTGGTGAAAGGACCCTCCTGCCCCCCACCCCTCGCAGGCTCGGGGCGGGACCCTGCAGGAGGGCCGTTCCAGCACGTCACGTGGTACGCCGGGAGCGAACCGGGTGGACGGCGGCGGGCGGCTGCGCTGAGGTCGGCCCATGCGACTCCTCGTCCTCGGCGGCACGCACTTCCTCGGCCGGCACGTCGTCACCGCCGCGCTCGAGCGGGGGCACGAGGTCGCCACCTTCACCCGCGGGGTCTCCGGCG
>DATIMX010000212.1:0-9381 GCA_035474935.1 Geodermatophilus sp.
GCGGCCTGGCTGTGCACGGCCAGCCGGTCCAGGCCCGCAGCCACCCCCAGTGCCTCCAGCCGCGCGGGGACCTCGGCCGGCCGGTTGGCGTGCAGGGTGCCGCAACCGCCGTCGTGCCCGGTGTTGAGCGCGGTGAGCAGGTCGGTGACCTCCGCGCCGCGGACCTCGCCCACCACCAGCCGGTCGGGCCGCATCCGCAGCGCCTGGCGGACCAGGTCGCGCAGCGTCACCTCACCGACGCCTTCGACGTTGGGCGGCCGGGTGGCCAGCCGGACGACGTGCGGGTGCGCCGGCACCAGCTCCGGGGCGTCCTCGCAGAGCACCAGCCGCTCGCCGCCCGGGACGAGGCCGAGCAGCGCCGACAGCAACGTCGTCTTGCCCGAGCCGGTGCCGCCGGTGACCAGGAAGGCCAGTCGCCCGGCGACCAGCGCCCGCAGCAGCTCCCCGGACGCCCCGGGGAAGGCGCCGCGCGCGGCCAGGTCGGCGAAGGACAGCGAGGCCCGGCGCAGCACCCGCAGCGACAGGCAGGTGCCGCCGCCCGACACCGGTGGCAGCACCGCGTGCAGCCGGGTGCCGTCTGGCAGGCCGGCGTCCACCCAGGGCGCGGCGTCGTCGAGCCGCCGCCCGGCCGCGGCGGCGAGGCGGACGGCGAGACGGCGCACCGCGTCCTCGTCCGGGAAACGCACCAGGGTGCGCTCCAGCCCGCCGCCGCGGTCGACCCAGACCTGGTCCGGGCCGTTGACCAGCACGTCGCTCACACCGGGTTCGCGCAGCAGCGGCTCCAGCGGACCCGCCCCGGCCAGCTCGTCGACCGCGTCACGGACCGCCTGCAGCACGTCGTCGTCGCCGAGCAGGCCGCCGGACTCCTCCCGCACCAGCGCGGCGACGGCGGCCCGCGTCGGGACCCCGGGCTCGAGGACCAGCCGGGCACGGACCCGGTCGACCAGCGCGCCGGTCACGCCGCGGCCCCGTCCACCGTGGCCAGCTCGGTCAGCAGCCGACGGGAGAGCGCCCCCAACGGCGAGCGCACCCCCACCTGCGGCGGCCGGCCCTGCTCCCCGCGGGACGGCGCGCTGCGGTCGGCGCCCAGCTCGCCCAGCACCGGGCGGCCGACCACGTCGGCGACCTCGTCGGCGGACAGCCCGCCGGGCACCGGCCGGACCACCAGCTGCGCCGCGGACCACGCCGCCGGCCGGCCGTCCCCGCCGGGCTCGACGAGCAGCCGGGCCGCCGACGCCGCCCGGAGCCGGGCCGGGACGACGAGCACTGCGAGGTCGGCCTCGGCCAGCACGGCGGCGGCGACCGCGGGCCCGGCGGTGCGGGGCAGGTCGACGACCACCGGCCAGCCACCCGCACGCGCCGCCTCGACGACCGCCGTCAGTGCCTCGGCCGGGACCTCACCGGGTGCCGAGCGTGAGGTCGCGAGCACCGACACGCCCCCGACCTCCGGCAGCGCCGCCATGAGCGCGTCGCCGGCCACCCGGCCGCGCAGCCCCGCGAGGTCGGGCCAGCGCAGGCCCTCGTCGCGCTCGGCCCCGAGCAGCAGGTCCAGGCCGCCGCCCCAGCCGTCGGTGTCGACCAGCAGGGCGCCGTCGCTCCCCGGCGCGGCGGTGAGGGCCAGTGCCGCCGCCAACGTGCTCACCCCCGCTCCGCCGCAGCTACCGCCCACCACGACCAGCCGGCCACGGTCGACCGGACGGCGCAGCGCCGAGGCCACCCGGGAGACCAGCCAGCCCTCGTCGGCCGGCAGCACCGCCACCCGCTCGGCGCCCTGCTCGACCGCGGCCGCCCAGACCGGCGCCGGAGGCTCCTGCGCGGCGACGACGACCACGCCGGGACGGCGGGGCAGCCCCCGCACCGGCGCGGACGCCAGGACGTCGGCGCCGAGCAGCACCAGGGGCGCCTCCCGGTGGGCGCGGCGCAGTGCCGGGCCGCCTGTGGCGACCTCCGGCTCGGCGCCGGCCGCGGCGAGCAGCCGCAGCAGGTCGTCGAGCAGGTCCTCGTCGGCACTGGCGACGAGCGGGCGGGGTGGCGGGGACCGGAACGCGGACACGCCGGCCAGCCCAGCGCCGGGGCGGGCGTGCCGCGAGGGGCGGCCGGGATCTGTGGATGGCCCGTCCGGGTGTGGACGGCGCAGTGCGCCGCGTCACAACCGTGTCGCCCACTTACAGTCGTGAACCGTGACCCGCTCAGCGGCGTTCTTCGACCTGGACAAGACGGTCATCGCGAAGTCCAGCACCCTGGCCTTCGGCCGCCCGTTCTTCCAGGGCGGGCTGATCAACCGGCGCGCCGTCCTCAAGGGCGCCTACGCACAGTTGGTCTTCTCCCTCTCCGGCGCCGACGCGCAGCAGATGGAGCGCATGAGGGCGCAGATCACCGAGATGTGCACCGGGTGGGACGTCGCCACCGTGCACGAGATCGTGCGCGAGACGCTGCACGACATCGTCGAGCCGATGGTCTACGCCGAGGCCGCCGACCTCATCGAGGAGCACCGGGCGGCCGGCCGGGAGATCGTCATCGTCTCCAGCAGCGGCGCGGAGATGGTCGAGCCGATCGGCGAGATGCTCGGCGTCGACCGCGTGGTGGCCACCCGCATGGTGACCGTCGACGGCCGCTACACCGGCGAGATCGACTTCTACGCCTACGGGGAGAACAAGGCCGTCGCCCTCCGGCAGGTGGCCGCCGAGAGCGGCTACGACCTGGCCGACTGCTACGCCTACAGCGACTCGATCACCGACCTGCCGATGCTCTCGGCGGTCGGGCACCCGACCGCGGTCAACCCCGACCGGGCGCTGCGGAAGGCGGCGGCCGAGCACGGCTGGCCGGTCCTGGAGTTCACCTGGCCGGTGACCATGCGCTCACGCTCCGCGGTCCCGTCGGCCCCGGTGGTCACCGGGGCGGCGATGAGCGTGGGCGCCGCCGTGGCGGGCCTGGCCTGGTACGCCCGCAGGCGGGCCCTCCGGGTGGTCGCCGAGACGCCGCCGGCGCCCGGCCGCTGGTGGCGCCGCGGCGCCTGAAGGGGACCCACCGGCCACGGGGACGGCGCTCAGAACGGCAGCCGCTCGCGCACCCGCTCCACGAGCGTGCGCACCGCGGACACCGGCCGGAAGGCCCGCGCCGCCGCGGTCAGCGCGGCCTGCTCGTCGGGGCGCAGGTCGATGTCGGCCGCCGCCGCGTTGGCCTCGACCTGGGCGACGCTGGAGGCCCCGGGGATCACGACCACCCGCGGCAGGGAGACCAGCCACGCCAGCGCGATCTGCGCGGGCGCGACGTCGTGGGCCGCGGCGACCTCGCGGAGGACGTCGAGCAGCGGCTCGGCGCGGCGCAGGTTCTCGGTGCCGAAGAGCGGGTTGGCCGCGCGGACGCCACCGGGCCGGTTGTCCACGCCGTAGCGCCCGCCGAGCAGCCCCTGGGCCAGCGGGCTGTAGGCCATGACCATCCGGCCCTCGCGCTCGGCGAAGGGCACCAGGTCGTCGAGGGCCGACGGCGCGGCCAGCGAGAAGTGCACCTGGTTGCTGACCACCGGCCGGCCGAGGGCGGCGTCGGCCGCGCGCCAGCGCTCCAGCGAGTAGTTGGAGACGCCGACTGCCCCGATGCGGCCCGCGTCGAGCAGCTCCCGCATCCCGGTCATGGTCACCGAGTCGGGCACCACCGGGTTGGGCTGGTGCACCTGGTAGAGCGGCACGCGGTCCAGCCCGAGGCGGCGCGCGCTGCCGGCCAGCCGGCTGCGGACGACGGGCGGGAACGGGGCCACCGGGAAGAGCTTGGTGGCAACGACGACGTCCGCCCGCACCTCGCCCAGCGCCTCCCCGAGGATCCGCTCGCTGCGACCGAAGCCGTAGACCTCGGCGGTGTCGAACAGGGTGACGCCCAGCTCGCGGGCCCGCCGGACGATCGCCTTGGCCTCCCCGGAGGCGTAGGCGTCGCCGTAGCCCCACTCGCGGGAGCCGAACTGCCAGGTGCCCAGGCCCACGCGGCTGACCGCACCGAGCTCGTCGACGTCGAGGTGTCGCACGGGCGCCAGTCTGCCCGCTCGTCAGCCGCGGAGCAGGGCCTCGGCGATCGCCAGCCCCTCCAGCGCCCCGTGCTCCGTGGCGCGGCAGCAGTGCACCAGCCACCCCGCCACACCGTCGGGCTGCCCGGAGGCGTAGCCGGCCAGCGCGCGGGCGTACTCCTCGCGGCCGAACTCGGCGAAGCCGACCTCGGGCACCGACACCGCCTTCGGGTCCAGCCCGCGGGTGATGCCGGTCAGCCGCGCCGCGGCGCGCGCGACCACGCCGTCGGCGGTGCCGAACGGGGCGATCGCGGCCAGCTCACCGTGCACGACCGCGGCCAGGACGACGGCCGGCACCGAGCCCTCCCCCGTGACCAGGGAGAACAACCCGCCGAGCCGCGGTCCGGCGTGCGCGCCCGGACGACCGAGGTCGGCACGGTCGGCGAGGTCCGCCGCCGCCAGCACGTGCAGCCGGGCGAGCACCTGGCCCGGCGCCCGGGTCCACGTCTCCTGCATCGAGCCGAGCGCGACCGAGGCGCGCAGCGCACCCTGCACGACGGGGTCGTCGACCTGCCCCGCCCGCAGGTCGGCCAGCGGGACGTCGACCCCCTCCAGGGCGGCGGAGGCCCGGGCGCCGCGCAGCGCCGACTCGGTGCTGACCTCGGCCGACCGGTTGCGCATCAGCCGGTGCCGCAGCAGGCGGTCGATCCCGCTGCGGGCGGCCTCGGCGGCGTCCCGCACGCCGGGCAGGTCGAGCAGCGGGGCCAGCGGGTCGGCAGCGGCGGGGCGGGCCGCCGGGCGGCCGGCCCCGGGACGCACGGGGATCGTCACGCACCGACGGTACGAGGCGGGTCGCGGTGACCGGCGGCACCCCGACCCCGGCCCTGACTAGGCTGCCTGCCACCATGGCCCGGCCCCTGACCCTCCTGCTCGTCCGCCACGGGCAGAGCGAGTGGAACGCGGCGGGGCTCATGCAGGGCCAGACCGCGCACGTGCCGCTGACCGAGCTCGGGCACGCGCAGGCGGCCGCGGCGGCACGGGAGCTGGTGGCGCTGCGTCCGGGGGTGCTCGTCTCCAGCGACCTGCGCCGCGCGGTGCAGACCGCCGAGCACTGCGCCCGCGCCACCGGTCTGCCGCTGACGACCACGCCGGCGCTGCGCGAGCAGGGCTACGGCGTGCTCGAGGGCCGGCCCTCGCGGGAGCTGTGGGACGTCGTCGACTGGACCGACCCGCACTGGGCCGCGCCGGGCGGGGAGAGCCTGGCCGAGCTGCACGCCCGCGTCGGCGCGTACCTGAAGGCCTTGTGCGCCGACCCGCCGGCCGAGGTGGTGGCGCTGGTGACCCACGGCGACACGATCCGGGCTGCGCAGGCGGTCGCCGCCGGGCTGGGGCCGGACGCGATGCCCGCGGTGACCCCGCACAACGGCACGGTGACCCCCCTGGAGCTCGTCCTGTGAGTGCCAGGAAGGCGCCGGGCGGGCGATGAGCAGGGTCCTCGTGCTGGGCGGGTCGCGGTCGGGCAAGTCCGCACACGCGGAGTCGCTGGTGGCCGACGCCGGCGACGTCACCTACCTGGCGACCTGCCCTCCGGTCCCGGGGGACGCCGAGTGGGCGGAGCGGGTCGCCGCACACCGGGCCCGCCGTCCCGCGAGCTGGACGACGCTGGAGACGACCGCGCCCAGTGACCTGCTGCGGCGCGGCACCGTGCTGGTCGACAGCGTCACCACCTGGGTGACCGCGCTGATGGACCAGACCGGCGTCTGGACCGACGAGCCCGGCGCGTCGGACCGCCTGGCCCGCCGCTGCGACGCGCTGGTCGAGGCCTGGACGATGACGCCCGCGCACGTGGTGGCGGTGTCGGACGAGGTGGGGCTGGGGGTGGTCCCCGAGACCCGCGCCGGGCGGCTGTTCCGCGACACCCTCGGCTCGGTCAACCAGCGGTTGGCCGGCACCGCCGACGAGGTGTGGTTCGTGGTGGCCGGGCTGCCGCAGCGGCTCCGGTGAGCCGGCGTGTGCGCGAGCGTCGCAGCGAGCGCCGGCGAGCGAGGCGCGGAGCCGAGCGCGGGGGTACGTCGTGAGGTGGGCCGGTCCGCTGGAGTCCGCGGCGCTGCTGACGGTCCTGCGGGTGCCGGCGCGGGCGGCGGCGTCGACCCGCGGCGTGCTGCCGTGGGCGCCGCTGGTCGGACTCGTGCTCGGTGCCCTCGCGGCCGGGGTCGGCGTGGCCGGCGCGCGCCTGGTCTCGCCGCTCACCGGCGCGGTGCTGGCCGTGGCGGCGCTCGCGGCGCTGACCCGCGGCCTGCACCTCGATGGCCTGGCCGACACCGCCGACGGGCTGGGCCCGCTGCGCGGTCGCGAGCGGGCGCTCGAGGTGATGCGGCAGGGGGACGTCGGCCCGTTCGGCGTGGTCACGGTGCTGCTCACCGTGCTGCTGCAGGTCGCCGCCGCGGCCACCCTGCTCGAGGCCGAGCGGGGCTGGACCGCGCTCGCGGCGGCACCGCTGGTCGCCCGGCTCGCGATGGCCCGCACCGGGCTGGCCGGCGTCCCGATGGCCGCGGGCTCCGCGCTCGGGCAGTCGGTCGCCGGCACGGTCTCGGCGCGCTGGCTGGCCGGCTGGGTGTTCGTCACCGCGGTGCTGCTCACCGTCGCCGACCAGGCGCTGGTGGCCGGTGCCGCGGCCGGCCTGCTCGCGGCCGAACTCCTCCTGCGCCGGGCGCGCACCCGGCTGGGCGGCGTCACCGGCGACGTGATGGGGGCGATGGGCGAGACGGCGGCCGCGGTCACCCTGCTGGTGGCCGCGGCCGCCGTCCCGTGACGTGCTGGAACGGCCCTCCTGCAGGGGCCCGCCCCGAGCGACAGCGAGGGGTGGGGAGCAGGAGGGTCCTTCGATCAGCGGCGGCGCAGGAGGCCGCCGAGCAGTCCGCTCAGGCCGGAGGACGCGGGGGTCGCCCGTCCCCGGCCCGCGCGCCCGGTGGTCGCCTTGCCGTAGCCGCGCCCGGTGGTCGCCTTGCCGTGGCCGCGGCCGGTGGAGGTCCCACGGCCGGCGGTACCCAGGCCGCCCATCCCGCGGCCGGTCCGGCGGCCGCCCGTCACACCCGCAGTCCCCCGTGCGGTGGCCCGCCCCCCGCGTGACGCGGTGCGCGCAGTGTTCTCTGCCGTGCCCATCAGTCGTCCGAGGATGCTCATGCACCCAGGGCTACCCAGGAGCCCGCCGGTCGATGCGCCGAGAGATCAAGAACGGGTCGACGCCGGGGTCTCCCCGCCCTCCAGGTCGCCCTCGGTGTCGAGGTAGGCCTGCTGCAGCTCGGCCAGCAGCGCGGGGTCCGGCTCGGCCCACATCTGCCGGTCGACGGCCTCCAGCAGCCGCTCGGCGATGCCGTGCAGCGCCCACGGGTTGGACTGCTCGAGGAAGGCGCGGTTCTCCGGGTCGAGCACGTAGGTCTGCGCGAGCTTCTCGTACATCCAGTCGGCGACCACGCCGGTGGTGGCGTCGTAGCCGAACAGGTAGTCGACCGTCGCGGCCAGCTCGAAGGCGCCCTTGTAGCCGTGCCGCCGCATCGCCTGCAGCCACTTCGGGTTGACCACGCGGGCGCGGAACACCCGGGCGGTCTCCTCGGTCAGCGACCGGGTGCGCACCGACTCCGGCCGGGTCGAGTCGCCGATGTAGGCGGCCGGCGCGCGCCCGGTCAGCGCGCGGACCGTCGCCACCATCCCGCCGTGGTACTGGAAGTAGTCGTCGGAGTCGGCGATGTCGTGCTCGCGGGTGTCGACGTTCTTCGCCGCGACCGCGATCCGCCGGTAGGCCGCCTCCATGTCCGGACGGGCCTGCACGCCGTCCAGCCCGCGGCCGTAGGCGTAGCCGCCCCAGACGGCGTAGACCTCGGCCAGGTCGGCGTCCCCCCGCCAGTTCCGGGAGTCGATGAGCGGCAGCAGCCCGGCCCCGTAGGCGCCGGGCTTGGAGCCGAACACGCGGGTGGTGGCCCGCCGGCGGTCACCGTGGCCGGCGACGTCGGCGTCCACGTGGGCCTTCACGAAGTTGTCGGGCGTGGGCTCGTCCAGCGAGGCCACGAGCGTCACCGCGTCGTCGAGCATCGTCACCACGTGCGGGAAGGCGTCCCGGAAGAAGCCGGAGATCCGCACGGTGACGTCGATCCGCGGGCGCCCGAGCTCGTCGAGCGGGATCGGCTCCAGGCCGGTCACCCGCCGCGAGGCGTCGTCCCACACCGGGCGGACGCCGAGCAGCGCGAGCACCTCGCCGACGTCGTCCCCGGACGTGCGCATCGCCGAGGTGCCCCACACCGACAGCCCCACCGAGGCCGGGTACTCCCCGGTGTCGGCGAGGTAGCGCTCGACGAGGGAGTCGGCCATCGCCTGCCCGGTCTCCCAGGCCAGCCGCGACGGGATCGCGCGGGGGTCGACCGAGTAGAAGTTGCGGCCGGTCGGCAGCACGTTGACCAGCCCGCGCAGCGGCGAGCCCGACGGCCCGGCCGGCACGTAGCCGCCCTCCAGGGCGTGCAGCGTCGCGTCCATCTCGTCGGTGGTGCGCTCCAGCCGGGGCACCACCTCCTCGACGGCGAAGCGCAGCACCGCCCCGACGCGCTCGTCGGGACGCCCCAGGACCTCGGCGACCACCGACGGCACGGCGTCGGGCACCCAGCCGCGGGCCTCCATGGCCGCCACCAGGGCGGCAGCGGAGGCCTCGACCGCGTCGGTCTCGACCCGTCCGGCCGACCCGTCCTCCGCCAGGCCCAGCGCCTCGCGCAGACCGGGCAGCGCCACCGAGCCGCCCCAGATCTGCCGCGCGCGCAGAACCGCCAGCACCAGGTCGACGCGGTTCTGGCCGGACGGCGGCGTGCCGAGCACGTGCAGCCCGTCGCGGATCTGCGAGTCCTTGATCTCGCAGAGCCAGCCGTCGACGTGCAGGATCATCTCGTCGAAGTGGTCGTCCCCGGGCCGCTCGGCCAGCCCCAGGTCGTGGTCGAGCTTGGCCGCCTGCAGCAGCGTCCAGATCTGCGCCCGGACGGCGGGCAGCTTCGCCGGGTCCATCGCGGCGATGCTGGCGTGCTCGTCGAGCAGCTGCTCCAGCCGGGCGATGTCGCCGTAGGAGTCGGCGCGGGCCATCGGCGGCACCATGTGGTCCACCAGCGTGGCGTGCGCCCGGCGCTTGGCCTGGGTGCCCTCGCCGGGGTCGTTGACCAGGAACGGGTAGACCAGCGGCAGGTCGCCGATCGCCGCGTCCGGCCCGCAGGCCGCCGACATCCCGACGGTCTTGCCCGGCAGCCACTCGAGGTTGCCGTGCTTGCCGACGTGCACGACCGCGTGCGCGCCGAAGCCGTCGGCGAGCCAGCGGTAGGCGGCCAGGTAATGGTGGCTCGGCGGCAGATCCGGGT
>DATIMX010000213.1:0-5604 GCA_035474935.1 Geodermatophilus sp.
GCCTGGGCGAAGCGCTCCAGCAGCTGGTTGACCTCGGTGACGGTGACGCCCGAGCCGTTGGCGATGCGCACCCGGCGCGACGAGTTGATGATCTTGGAGTTGACCCGCTCCTCCGGCGTCATCGAGCGGATGATCGCCGCGGTGCGGTCGAGGTCGCGGTCGTCGACCTGCTTGAGCTGCTCCTTCATCTGCCCGGCGCCGGGCAGCATGCCGAGCAGGTTGGCGATCGGGCCCATCTTGCGGATGGCCATCATCTGCTCGAGGAAGTCCTCGAGGGTGAAGCCCTCGCGGCTGACGAGCTTGCCGGCCATCTTCTCGGCCTGCTCGGCGTCGAACGCCTGCTCGGCCTGCTCGATGAGGGTGAGCACGTCGCCCATCCCGAGGATGCGCGAGGCCATCCGCTCGGGGTGGAAGACGTCGAAGTCGGTGAGCTTCTCGCCGGTGGAGGCGAACATGATCGGCTGACCGGTCACGTAGCGGACCGAGAGCGCCGCACCACCGCGCGCGTCACCGTCGAGCTTGGTGAGGACGACGCCGGTGAAGCCCACGCCGTCGCGGAAGGCCTCCGCGGTGGTGACGGCGTCCTGACCGATCATCGCGTCGACGACGAACAGCGTCTCGTCGGGCCGGACGGCGTCGCGGATGCCGGCGGCCTGGGCCATCAGCTCGGCGTCGATGCCCAGCCGGCCGGCGGTGTCGACCACGACGACGTCGTGCATGGTGCGCCGCGCGTGCTCGATGGAGTCGGCGGCGACGCGGATCGGGTCGCCGATGCCGTTGCCCGGCTCGGGCGCGAAGACGTCGACCCCGGCCTGGCCGGCGACGATGGCGAGCTGGTTGACCGCGTTGGGCCGCTGCAGGTCGGCGGCCACCAGCAGCGGCGTGTGGCCCTGGGCCTTGAGCCAGCGGCCGAGCTTGCCGGCCAGCGTCGTCTTACCGGAGCCCTGCAGGCCGGCGAGCATGACGACCGTGGGCGACTGCTTGGCGTAGCGCAGCCGCCGGGTCTCCCCGCCGAGGATCTCGATGAGCTCCTCGTTGACGATCTTGATGACCTGCTGCGCGGGGTTGAGCGCCTGGGACACCTCGGCCCCGCGCGCCCGCTCCTTGACGGCGTTGATGAAGGCCCGCACCACCGGCAGGGCGACGTCGGCCTCCAGCAGCGCGATGCGGATCTCGCGCGCGGTCGCGTCGATGTCAGCGTCGGTCAGCCGGCCCTTGCCGCGCAGGCCGCTGAAGACCTTGTCCAGGCGGTCGGAGAGGGTCTCGAACACAGCACGTCCTCAGCAGTTCTCGCGGGCGCGGCCGGCCGGTCGCTCCGACCGGCTGCTCGACCTCCGGCGTCCGGGGAGCCCCGGGGCCGTCGCGCCACCTCCGACCAGCCTAACGAGCGCGGGCCCGGGGACGGCGGGATCGACCGGCCGGACCGCGCACGGGCCTGGCGACGCGCCGAAACCGCCCTCCGCAGGGCCCAGCGCCGAGCCGGGCGAGGCGCTGGAACGGCCCCCTCGCAGGGTCCCGCCGCGAGCTCGCGAGTGGCGGGGGGCGAGGGGGTCCTTCAGGCGGCGCGGCGGGCGAGCGCGGCCACGGTGGCTCCCGGCGCGGCCGAGAACACCGCCGTCCCGCAGTCGGCGCAGGCCCACTCGGGGCACTCGCCGCCGTCCTCGGTGTGCCCGTCGACGCACGGCGGCTGGACGAACTCCCGGTCCCCGTCGCAGGAGGGGCAGGGCCAGACCCTGCCCTCGGCTGCGGCGACCTCGAAGGACGTGCCGGTCATGCAGTTGCCTCCTGCCGTCGTCGGCGGGACCGTTCCGTCCCCCTCGCCCTCGACGGTGGCACGGGGGTACGACAGGACCGCGGACCTCAGCGCGGCGTGTCCGCCGGATCGGCCACCGGGTCGGGCACCGCACCCCGGACGGCGGCGGCCAGGGCGGCCTCCACCCGGGCCCGCTGGGAGCCGCTGATCGGCTCCCCGGAGGGGTTGGCGACGTAGAAGTGGTCGGCGGCGTCGGCGCCGAGGGTCTCGATCCGCGCCGAGGTGACGTCGAGGCCCTCGGTCACCAGGGCCGCGGTCAGCCGGTAGAGCAGCCCCGCCCGGTCCCCCGCGCGCACCTCGACGATGCCGGTGGCGTCGCCGGTCACCTCGCCGTTGTGCCAGGACACCCGCGGTGGCGTCCCCCGGGCGGCGTCCTGCCGGTAGTCGGCCTCCCGCTGCCGCAGCCGATCGGCCAGCGGCAGGGTGCCCTCGAGGGCCGCGCGCACGGCGTCGGCCAGGATCGAGGCCACCGGTGCCCGCCCGAACCGCGGCCGGACGGCGAAGACGGCGGTGGCCCGCTCGTCGACGACGTTGACCTTGGCGGCGCGCACGTCGAGCTGGTTGAGCGCCAGCACCCCCGCGAGCTGGCTGAACAGGCCGTGCCGGTCGGGCGCGACGATCGTCACCTGCTGGCCGTCGGCGACGTCCTCCACCCCGACCGAGATGCCGGTGTCGGCGTCGGCCGGGGCACCGGTGCTCACCTGCGGCTCCCCCGGGTGCAGCACCGGCTCGGGCTCGGGCACCGGGGTGCCGCCCAGCCGCGCCTGCACGCGGGCGACGAGCGCGGCGACCAGGTGCGCCTTCCAGGGCGACCAGGCCGAGGAGCTGGTCGCGGCGCCGTCGGCCTGTGCCAGGGCGTGCAGCAGCTGCAGCAGCGCGGGATCGTGTCCGATGGTCGCGGCCACCCGGTCGATCGTGGCGGGGTCGTCGATGTCGCGCCGGGTCGCGGTGTCGGGCAGCAGCAGGTGGTGGCGCACCATCGCGGCCAGCGTGGCGACGTCGGCCTCGACGAAGCCCATGCGGGCGGCGATGCGGGCGGCGATCGGCTCGCCGACCTCGCTGTGGTCGCCGGGCCAGCCCTTGCCGACGTCGTGCAGCAGCGCGCCGACCAGCAGCAGGTCGGGCCGGTCGACGTCGCGGGTGAGCTCCGCGGCGGCCGCGGCGGCCTCGACCAGGTGCCGGTCGACGGTGTAGCGGTGCCAGGGGTGGCGCTGCGGCAGCGAGCGGACCCGGTCCCACTCCGGCAGCAGCCGGGACAGCAGCCCCTCCTGGTCCAGCTGCTCGAGGACCGGCACCGCGGGCCGCCCGCTGGCCAGCAGCCGCAGGAACGACCAGCGCACCTCCGCCGGCCACGGCTCGGGGACCGGCGGGGAGTGCACCGCGAGCACCTTGAGCGTGTACGGGGACAGCAGCAGGTCCTCGCGGGCGGCGGCGGCCGCGCCGCGCAGCACCAGGCCGGGGTCGGCGGCGGGGCGGGCGTCGCGGGCGAGCACGACCTCGTCGCCCTGGCGGACGACGCCCTCGGCCAGCGGCTCGCGGCGGACCCGGCGGTACCGGCCGCGGGGACGGCGGACCAGCGCGGCCTCCACCCGCCGCCACGTCTCGTCGGCGACGAAGGCCAGCCGGCGCCCGGCCAGGCTCACCTCGCGCAGCAGCGCGTCCTCGTCGGGCAGGCCGAGCGCCACGGCGACCGGGCGCTGCTCCTGCCGGACCAGCACGTCGGCCGGTCGGCCGGTGCGCCGGCGCAGCTCGTCGCGGACGTCGAGCAGGAACGCGTAGGCCCCCTCGACCTCGGCGGTGGGTTCGTCGGCCAGCTGGGCGGCGGCCACCGCGCGCAGCACCTGCCCCTCCCGCAGCCCGCCGTAGGCCTCCTTGAGGTCGGGCTCGAGGAGGAAGGCCAGCTCCCCGACCTGCCGGGCACGGCCGCGGCGAAGGTCCCGCAGCTGGGGCAGCAGCCGGGACGCCGACTGCCGCCAGCTGGCGAGGGTGGCGGCGCGCAGGGTCGCCGCGAGTCCGGCGTCCCCGGCGACGAGGCGGGCGTCGAGCAGCCCGAGGCCGGCCTTGACGTCGGTGGAGGCCACGCCGACGGCCTCGGCGACGGTGCGCACCGAGTGGTCCAGGCGCAGTCCGGCGTCCCAGATCGGGTACCAGACCGCGTCGGCGAGGGCGGGGATCTCCGGGCGCCCCTCGTGGACGAGGACCAGGTCGAGGTCGCCGTGCGGCGGGGGCTCGCGGCGGCCCAGGCTCCCGACGGCGACCAGGGCGACGCCGTCGGTGCCGGTGCGCGGCGGCGTACCACCTCGGCGCGCGCGGGGCGGCGGGGTGCCCGCGGCCGCCTCGTCCAGCAGACCGGTGAGCCAGGTGTCGAGCACCTCGCAGCGCTCGGCCCGCGGCAGTGCGGGCAGCGACCCGGTGTCCAGCACGTTCCCCCCTCGCTCCTCCGGGACGTCCCCCGGGACGGAGTCGGCCGGGGTGGCAGGCAACCCCGCCACCCCGGCCGACGGACCAGCTGACCGGCCCCGTCCCGAGGCTCGCGCCGAGCATGCGAGGCGTGAGGAGGACGGGGTCCTTCTGCTACAGGGCGTCGGCGCCGCGCTCGCCGGTGCGGACGCGCACGATCTCGTCGATCGTGGTGACCCACACCTTCCCGTCGCCGATCTGGCCGGTCGAGGCTGCCTCGACGATCGCGTCGACGACGCGGCCGGCCTCGATCTCGTCGACGACGACCTCGATGCGGACCTTCGGCACGAAGTCCACCTGGTACTCCGCCCCGCGGTAGACCTCGGTGTGGCCCCGCTGGCGGCCGAAGCCCTGGACCTCGCTGACGGTGAGCCCGGCGATGCCGATCAGCTCGAGGGCGTTCTTGACGTCGTCGAGCTTGAACGGCTTGACGATGGCGGTGACGAGCTTCACGCCCGGCTCCTCTCGGTGGGAACGGTGGTGCCACGGGCCCTGTCCTCGCGCGCCGGGTCCTGCGCCGCGGCGTGCGCCTGGGCGCCGACCGTCAGGGGGGCGCTGCGCCCGCCGCCGAGGGAGTCGAGGTCGTAGCCGGTCTCAGCGTGCACGACGGAGTCGATGCCGGTCACCTCGTCCTCCTCGGCCACCCGGAAGCGCATGGTCTTGGCGATGACGACGCCGATCACCAGGGTGAGGGCGAAGGAGTAGACCAGCACGACGACGGCGCCCACCGCCTGCCGCCACAGCTGGTCGAGACCGCCGCCGTAGAAGAGGCCGTCGACGCCGGCCGTGGCGCTCGCCGAGGCGAACAGGCCCACCGCCAGGGTGCCCCACAGCCCGCCGACGAGGTGGACGCCGACGACGTCGAGCGAGTCGTCGTAGCCCAGGCGGTACTTCAGGCCCACCGCCAGGGCGCAGACGACGCCGGCGACCAGGCCGACGAGGATCGCCCCGATCGGCGTCACCGACGAGCAGGCCGGGGTGATGGCGACCAGACCGGCGACGACGCCGGAGGCGGCACCCAGGGAGGTCGCGTGGCCGTCACGCAGCTTCTCGATCAGCAGCCAGCCCAGGGCCGCCGCGCCCGTGGCGACCAGCGTGGTCACGAAGACGTCGGCGGCCTGCCCGTTGGCGGCCAGCGCGGAGCCGGCGTTGAAGCCGAACCACCCGAACCACAGGATGCCGGCGCCGATCATCACCAGCGGCAGGTTGTGCGGCCGCATCGGGTCGCGCCCGAAGCCGCGCCGCTTGCCGAGCACCAGGGCCAGCGCCAGGCCCGCCGCACCGGCGTTGATGTGCACCGCGGTGCCGCCGGCGAAGTCGATGGCCAGCAG